>NZ_JAHOCB010000039.1:0-30291 GCF_019125875.1 Erysipelatoclostridium sp. MSK.23.31
AAAAGGGTATACTCTATCCTTGTGTTTAAACAGTTCCCCTGAATATCTTCAGCATTTATTTTTAAGTATACCTTTTCCATAATCTTTACATTTTAGTTCCTTTTAATAACCAGTCCCATGTATTAGATCCTACTACACCATCTTGAACAAGACCACGATTTCTTTGAAACACGATATAGAAAAACAAAAGCGTATAATTAAGCACACATCAAGCTACTAAAAAAATCTAGATCTAACGGTCTAGATTTTTTCAATAAATTCATTCATTACATATGCCTTTTTATCTTTGTATTTTATCTCTGTCCACTTCGGTCCTTGTTTAATTACTTCTAATTCATCACCTTTATAGACAATACCAATTACATTTCTTTCATTAACTCGATTTTCACTTCTAACATTTAATGCATCCGCTATTACTTTTACCACGCTATTTACCTTCCTTTATAATAAATTCATTTTTAAATTTAAATGTTCTATTACCAGTCATTATGATGCTATATGTTGGCATTTCTTCAACAACCGTAAAATACGAATCCCATAAATAGAACGGGAGTTTATCCCCGTCCATATCTACAGCACCTCTCACTACTTTAACCTTAACCATTACTACTTTACACCTTTCTTAAGTATTTTCCAGACACCCAACCACTAGGAATTCTAGCCCATCCGTTCGACCATTCTTTAACAGTTACTCTTGTACCTTCGCTGATACATCCGTCTTTATCATAATCATGTTTTTTTGCATCTTCAGTTAATTCATTATATGTTTTTCTTCTAAAGTTTTCTCCCGGACCAGTACGAACACTTAAATCACTGGCGGTTACTTCATAAGTACCTAAATTTTGTGCTACACTATCTTGAACTTTGCAATATTGTAGAGATACCCAGCCTTCGCCAGTAAATCCCCAACCATTTGATTCTTGTGTAATAGTCAATTCCGTACCGTTGGCATAAGCCTTAACCTTTGCACCGTTTGGAGCATTACGACAGTTTACACCGCTTGGCGTATCGACTTTAACTTTATAACTAACCCCACTAGGCTCTTGTGGAACCTGAACAGAATTATCATAATCAATATCACATAACCATAATATATGTGTGAATTTTCTGTTTGCTACTTTTGTTTTAACTGTACCATATGCACTTCCACGAGCTTCGATACATTCTCCATTTCCGATATAAATACCAATATGTCCTTGCTGCCATAAAGCACAACCAGCTACTGCACCGCTTATATTGCTGATAGGTTCAATGCGTGTAGCAGTTTCTTTATATTGACTAGATCCTCTTACTTTACCAGTGCACCAGCTAATAAGTCCGCTACAGTCAGTACACACTGTTCCGATTTTTCCTTTTTCCTTATTATATGTAAGATATTTTGGATAGCTGTTAGCTAACGATCTTAATTTAGAATCTGTTAATACAGCTCCTTTCATCCCGTATACATAGTTAGTACCTAATTTAGATTTTGCGAAATTTACTAATTCATTTGCTGTTTTTGACATAAATAAAAACCTCCTTATTTAAAAGTAGGCTCAAGGCTCATTACTTTTTTAATTCATCAATACGATGATGTGCTGATTTTAGGCTGTTTTCTACAACAGCCATACGTTCGACTACAGAATTATGTTTTTCGACCTCCTTAGTCAATTCATCAATTCTATAATTCATCAACGCATTTGATTTGTTATTACTGCTCATCGTTGCTATTACTGATGGGATAGCAACGCACAAACCACTTATAATAGCGGTAACTACTACATCGCTCATACAATCACCTACTTAACTGGTTTGTCATATTGTTGAGCACGTTCGGAATCACTAACCCCTTGAGTTGTAGGATCAACAACAACTCCTAAAATAACAAGTAATGCAAATACGGCATTTACTACAGCTAATAACTTATTACCTAAATCGCCAAAATCTAGTGTATAGCCAAATACCGCCCCTACTACCTGAATAACTAACAATACTGCTGGAATAACACTCAGCCAAAATTGTTTGTTAGCAATTCTTACTTTCCAATTAATCTTCATAACAGTTTCCTCCTTAAATTTTATTAAGTACAGCTAATACATAGCCTTCCTTGATACCTTCGTCATTAATAATCTGTTTAATCTGCGTTAGCTGTGATTTCGAAGTATAATTGACTTCTTCTTCGACAGTTTCGATTTCTCTAAATAAAATATAATCGTTCTGCTCGTAATCATTTTGTTTTATAATTTTGTAATTTGATTCCAAAAGTTCACTAAATTTACTTGCCGTAACGTCTAATTCATGTGTTTTAATCATAATTTTCCTCAACTTTCTTATCAATATCTATCTCCAATAGCCCTTAAAATATGTTCTTCTATCTATTACTCTTTTTCTAATTACCATAATCTCAGCTCCTAATCTGTTGTTTTAGTATAAAGAATATTTAGAGTTATTTTTTTACTAGGATAACCAGCGCACATATATAAAATATCTTTTTGTACGCCAGAACATAAATTTAGAAAATATGAACTACTTTCGTATCTTGGATAAGTATTAAACTGAGCGCCATCATCAGAATACCCTCTAATATCTAGTACCCTATACATATTTGCTAAGATTATTCCAGTAGAAGCCCAAGCACCTACATTAGATGAACTTGTTATAAACGATGCTGTTTTAATATAAATTTTCTTACCATCGTAGTTATATTCACCAGTCCATTGTTCATTTTCAGAGTATTTAAAATAAATATTATTTTTTTCAATAGGACTAGGAGGTACTATATAATTACTGTTTTTCTTAAACAATGGAACTTCTTCATTATTTTTTAATATTTTTCCAAATACATTCAAGTCATACTCAATTTGAAATTCTCCTTCTTTATTGCAATAACGTCCCCAGCCGACACCGTTTTTGTGAGGGGGAATATTAAGTATAACTTTACCAATATCTATATCGTGAATTACAGTTACTGTATTTCCAACATTATCAGTAATGGAAACTTCTACCTCATGGGTAGTATTTAACGCATAACCACTAAATACATATCCTTGTCCACTGTTAAATGCAGTTGATTTACTTGTATTGTTGATTTTTATACTTTTAGTTTTTATTGCATTCCCAGTTATAACACAATAAGTAAATGTAGGCTTAACATAAATGTAAGTACCTTTGATTATATCTTTAGTTCCCGAACTGTCGCATCTATATGTTTCAAAAGTTAATGTCGGCAGTGTATACGCAGTAACCGTGACTTTAACCGTTTTACTTGCTGTAAATCCTCTACTGTCTGTAATTGTTGCGGTGAATGTTATATCACCTGATTTACTTAAAACATCGGTAGTATAGGTGTTCAATTCACCACTATAACTGTAATCTCCACCTTTTATACTGTAAGTGGTTATAGTACTTCCATACATCCCCTTAGCACCATTTATTGTTAATTTAATACTTGATTTTCCTTGCAAATACAACGAACCAAATGGATTTACCGGTGTTGCAGTAATACTTGTAAAGCTAGGATTAGCGTTGGTTATAGTATATGTTCTATCGTGATAGCTTGCCCACTGCTTATTGTTAGAATATAACCCTATACGAATAGTACAAGTTTTCCCTTTACACGCTTCTCTTAACTGGTTTCGTTCTTCATCAGTTAATTCCCATGTATAACTCCCCGTGTTGGGAATATTATCCCTAACTGCAAGATGCGGTCCGTTTGGGTTAGGCTCTAACCAGACGCTCATATTAAAGCCACCCGGATTACTGAATTTAATAGTTGGATTTTGAACATCTGTGAAATTGCTACTTTCTGTAATGTTAGCCTGCCTTGGGATAGTAGTTAATGTATGTGTATAGCCCTGCTCGCTTGAACTGAACTGACTATGACTTATCCACCCAGTAACGCTTATAGCTTTTGAACCGTCAGCATTATGACCGACAGTAACATCCCATGTACCTAAGCGAATCGGTGTTGATGTTATTTTCTGTCCAGTACTTATACCAGCACTGTATACTCCGCCGTTTATGCGAGCATACACTGTTCCTGTTCCATATGTAGTATAACCAGTGTTTGTTCGCCATACGTCTATCCAAACTCGTACAACAGAGGTGTTTGAATTTATGTCATACGATAATTCCTGACTGTTAACACTGTAGTTTATATATTTATTACTTGTTCCAAAAGTTGCCATTCACACACCTCCTAAGTTAATGTCAGACCATCAGTAGCATCATAATTCCAGCTGAATGTTCCGATATTCAATTTTGTCATTACAATGGCATATTCAATGTTAAGCTGTTGGTTTGACAGATATGCTATTCTGCTTCCATTTTGATAGAACCCTAATTCCGTATTAGATAATTTAACAGCAAAGGGACTATTGCTTGCACCTAGTTCTAATACACCATCCTGAAATCTAGCCCACTGTGATATTTCTTCTTTCGTAGCCAGACCACTTATATTGTCGGTAATACTTTTAATACTGTTTGTAACCAGTGATATAGAACTAGAATTTTGAACAATCTGTGATGATAACTGCTCTATCAAAGTTGAATTGTCAGTAGTGGTAGTCTGTAGTTTTTCAACCAGTGTAGTCAGCGATTCTTTAAGCTGGTTGATCGCAGAAGTATATTCAGTAGTAATATTCTGCTTCATGTCATTTATATCACCAGCGAAATCATTAGTCACTTCCCATGTAGTACCGTTCCAGTATTTTAGAAGATTATCAGTTGTATCAAACCATAACTTAGTTTTATCACTAGGTGCAGTAGCACTATGAACCGTACCGTCTGTACCGTCATAACAGTCTGTTAATGTTATAAGCGCATATGCTTTAACAGCCATAAAACTATCCCTCTAACTGCGCTGTATAAGTTGCTTTATTATTAACGTCACCAGCGTTAATCGTTAAACTAGAACCAGTTGCTACAGCTGTTGAACCACCATCTTTGTACCACTTAATCGTTCCTAGTGCAGTTAATGCACTGCCAGTAACTTCTACCCCACCCTTAAATACGCGAGCTGTTAAAGTTGTTGCGATAGCGGTATTTTTAAAGATAACTCCATTTGAAGATTTGATTGCCATAGTGATCGAATCTGCACCATTAGTGCCATTTCTTGAGATAGAATACGATACTGCTGTTTTATTGTCTGAATAGGTTACGGTTGTTCTAGTCCATACGTATTGACCGGGGTTCCCAGCAACTGGTGTACTAGACCATGAACCAGTTGGTACAGTAGTTCCGGAATTACTTGCCTGATATTCTGTAACCGTTGATTTAACTGTAACACTCGTACCATTTGTACCGTTTGTAGGATTTCTTGACACACTGTATGCTGTAGTAGATTTACCATCACTATAGGTTACTACTGTTTTTGTCCATAAATACTGTCCTGAAGGAACAGAAGGAATTGCGGTTGTCCATGAACTGTTTGGCGCAGTCGTTCCCGAAGTACCAACTTGATATGTTATGCTTGTATTCGATACTGTAACACTTGTACCATTATTTCCTTTAAATGCTATCGACCAACTGAATACTTTTTCAATTGTAACATCTTCTGTTTTTACCGGAATAATAACACTTCCGCTCTTAGTTAATGCGCTTGTTGCAGTTATCGTTAATGTTGGTTCTGGTGTTTTCCCATCTGAAACTATACTTAATCCCGTTGGAGCTGTAATATCCCCAACTGAACACACCATTTTATCCGAACCTCTTATAGCAGTTATTTTGCAAGTTAATGACTGAGTTCCTTCTACTGATGTTGTAGTTCCCTGAAACGTATAATTATCATTACTTAAATGTATTGAATAGCCGTCTGTTATATCAAGCACATCTTGCTCTGCTGTTGCTTTTATTGCCATTTACTTATTTCCTCCTAAAAATCTAAAAAACATCTAAATGTTGCTTTTTCATTTATATCATTTGATGTTAGCGTTAATATAAATCCATTGTCCGTTAATCTAGAATCAGCTGGATCTAACGCTGTAAAGTCTGTTTCCTTAATATGTTTTACTTCCCAAAGTATCTTCGCTTTATCGCCAAAATAATTATACATTTTTTGAGATGTATCTATTATTTCACCAGCCACAAATATTTGAACTGTCATCGTAGTAGACACACCAGTATTTTTAAATATATAGCCATTTGAACTATCTATTTTAAGAACTAATGCATCCTTGCCATCGATATTAAGCATAAACGTTACACTAAGTTTTTTTGTTGCATTTTTATAAGTTACATAGCAAATATATGTTATATGTGGACGTCCTTTAGACATAACATTTTTATTTACTGTTAGGATACCGTTTAAGACACTCTCACCCTCTATTAAATCTGTCTCCGTTCCATTATTATTACGTTTCCAAACCAGTGTGCAGTTATTTAAATCTACATTTAATAATCCATCTAAAACCGCTGGGGTAATAACTGCTGGGGTTTCTTCCCAGTTTGGTACATAACCTTCATCATATGATTGAACTGTATTGACACCAGTGACATCCAAGAAACTGCCTTCTAGATTAGCAATGTCATTATTATCAGTTATGCTTATAGACAGTGTTTTTCTAGTACCAATCGGTAATGTTATTTCACAATAGAAACTGCCGTTAACATTTACATCATCAGGTGTTAATATTATCGAACGTTTCCCTTTGTGACTGTTATTCCAAGTTTTATCGCTTTCGCTATCACTCGATACTCTGTACCAGTTAAAACTAATACTGCTTATGTTGTTTGTTTCATCATTATTGCCATCATATACTTTTGCACTTAATGTAATTGTATCTGTTGGCTTGTTTAGGACAGTTCCACTATTATCTAAGGATACTAGGTATTTTTTAGCTTGTAGCTCCTCTTTTATTTCTTCAAAGGCTTTTATTGTTAACTCGCCTTTTTCGTTTAGATAAAAGCTAGGATTGCTTATTTCACCCTCTGAATCACGTTTCCCAATCTTAATAACACCCGTCTGTAAATCAAGTTCAAACATTTCACCTTGCAATATACCAGTTGTAATAACATTTGCATTGAAATTACCATCAAGGTCAAAGGCTAAATTTTTAAATGTCTTTCCACCATCTTCAGAATAGCCTAGACCACCGGCTGTAAATCTCCACAAATGTGTATCATCCCTTAATTCAGGAGTATTCATGATAGTCCATCCTGAAGGAAAACCTTCGTCGTTCATATCAATTCTGTAATAACCGCCCTGATTGCCTAAAATTTTATCAGTAGTATTTTTAAAAGCATTTGTTAATGTGGCATACAGCTTATTTAGTTTAATGTCTGTAGGTGACTGATTCATAACTGTATCTATTTCAGTTTCGCCTTTACAAGTTATGTTCGATTTCATGCCCGTAAGCACTATTGTATGTTCACTTAGCAGTACATTATGTAAAACACCATTTTTATCTTCAACTTTAACAATATCAGTTATTTCTAAAGCTGGGTTACCTCGCCACTCTACAGTACATGGTGTGTATGTAAAACCTTTAATCCGCTCAAATATACTGTCTAATATTTCTTGTTTCATATACGGATTTTCGAAAGTTATACCGAATCCATTTCCAGCTACCAGTACATTTTCACTATCACCGCTTGTTAACGAGTTGATTACTATGTCCTCGTCAGTAGTTCTGTTGAAACCGTTCATAAACTGCAAATCATAAGTTATCTCAATACCACAATCCTTGTACCAGTATGCGATTAATTTATCGTCTGGATTTATTGTTCCATTACACCCCATTAAGCCCATCATATAGCCTAGGAATTGTTTACACGTTATATTATCGATACATCCATCAATCGTAATGTCCGGTATATTTTTTATATCGTGCAAGATATTACACTGGCTACAAATATCATTTATTACATTCGATAAACTATTAGGGTATTCAATATCAGGTATATATGTTTTATTTAAATGATATGTGCTGTCATAAGCTACAACTGTTATAAAGTCGCTGTTGTCTGATTTATCAATCTCAGCTGTGTAATATGTACCCTTACATACATAAACACCATTTACACCACTATAAATTTTTACTGTACTATTTTTTAACGGGATCTTGTTATCAGGCATTTTGAATTTGACAGTTGCTTTATTAGTATTTATTTCACCAATTTTTAAAGTTGATTCGCTACAAGAAATTTCGTCTAAAGCAACAGATATGACTTCATTGATTAATTCTGTTGTGCCATTAAAAATAACTTTGGCATTGATAACACGGTCTTGTGCTATGACCGATGAATTAAATTCTTCGTTTGTATTAATCATGCTATTGCCTCCTTTTGTTATAGCACCGTCGTTAATGCTATAATAAAAGCAGAAAGCGAGGTGAATAATTATTGATTATAAAGTTTAAAGGTTTTTGCCCTATGCGTAAAACTAATGTGGAAATTAGCGTTGATTACCTTGACGCCAGTGATTTGAGTGAAAAATACGCTATAAAGGGCAATGGGGATTGTCCATATATAAAAACCGGGAAACGATGCGATATTTACAATAAATGCCCAATTATAAAACAAGCCCCTGAGAAAATATCGATTTAAACTCGATATTTTTTCATTTTATCCGTTAAACAAGTAATGTTAAGTTGTTTAACTGGAAATGTAATCGTCATTCTTAAAACATCATCAACTGAATGTACTATAGAATACTTATTAATCTTTCCAGCAAACTCTTCGCCATCAATTTTTACAGATACTTCCCCATGTCCTTTATCAACTATTTCTACTTTATTAATCATGCTATCTCTACCTTTCAATAAAATTTAAATTAATCGTTTCCCATATCCAGCATTTTTTAACCGCATCATATTTAAATATAGGCATAGTTCTATCACCAACATAAGCAGTTATTGTTTTACGCTTGTTTTCAACTGGATCAGGATATTCTAAAGAAAAGAATACTGGTTCAACTGCTTTAAGTAATTTGCTAGCCATAGCATCTGTAAGACCGTTAAATGTACAAACAATCTTTCGCTTAACTGCTTTTCTATCTCTAAACATTTCTCCGTTTTGATTACGTCCCGAGCCTTCTTCACCGTCTAAATCATAAACTTGAAATTCTAATGAAGAAGGGTTGAAACCTACTCCATTAATTTTAATAACATCGTCCATTTCAATCCCTCCTTTAAATTAGCAACGGACTTTTACCCGTTTGTTTAACTATTCCATTGTTATAGTCCACTACTGATTTTCCTACTGCTTTTTTATCTATTTCAACAGTTGTATGAATCTCAAATTTACCGCCACCGTTCATACCAGCCATAGCACTACGCATAGCGTTGTAAACACCACCACTTACTGCACTTACAATTTGATCGTTATTAGCAACTGCTGTTTTCTTACCAATGCGTCCTACTAACTCTGGACCAGCTTCCCTAGCGACGAACATTTGCCCCATATCAGGGAAACCACCGTTGGCGTACATATCTATTTTAAATGTTTGACCGTTAATATTAATACCTTTTTTATTAGCTTTTAGGTTAATAGTAACACTAGGTTTTACTCCTTCAATTCTTGATTTAATTTCATCCAATTTTGATTGTGCGGGTGACTTAACATCGACCTTGACTTCAGGTTTAGAATCTTTAGCTTGTTTTTCTATATCTTTCATTATTTCTTTTGATTTATCCGTTACTTTACCTTTGTCCTTGCTTAGTTGATCGGATAAATTTTTAATTAATCCTAAACCTTGTTCATTACCTGATTTTCTCCATTGTTCAGTAAGCTCCGCCAAGGTTTCTTTGTCATCCTTTTTTAATTTGCTGTTTGAAATAGCTTTTTTAGATTCAGTTAAATTATATGTTCTATCTAACTCTGCAAGTCTTTCATCATTTGCTTTTTTCAATGCATTATACTGTTCTCTAAGGTGATTTTTATCAGTCTGGGTTAATTTAGCGCCTTTCTTTTCAGCAGTACTTATCATTTCATCGTACGTTTTACCACTAGCAGTAGCTTTTAACACTAAATCATTAAGCAGTTGAATTCTAGCTTCTTTACTTGCTTGTTGCTCAGTGGCACTCAACATTTTCCAACGCTCACCATTTTCGTTACACTTGTCACCTAGATCATTCAATCCTTGAGCTAATGATGTGTATGTATAATATCCATCTGTTGACATTTTTCCGTACTGTTCACAAATACTTGCTGTTACACCTTCTATAGTTCCACTCGTCGCTAGCGCAGATGCAGTATAATTGTTTTGAGCTTCCACATTTGCGACAAATGCATCTTCAGCCTGAGTTAATGCATTTTCAGTGCTAGCTAATGTTATATTTAAATCATTATTTTTTAAATTAACCTCACTTAATGCATACTTGTAAGCTTCTGTTCCATTGGTTATATCATCAATAGTAGCACCGTATTCCATTAATTTGCTTACCCACGCGCTATATGCATTGTTATAATTATTTTGAGCTGTTGTTAAGTTTTGCTTAACTGTTGTTTCTTCTTTAACTGCATTTATATATTCTTCTTCGTAAGCTTGCATAAGCGCTTTTCTTTTGAGTGCTTCTACTGTTTGATTAATCGCATTCATTTCTTCTTTATAATTTTGAATAACTCCATCGGTAATTGTAATGTTTGTACCTAATTCTGTATTTAACTGACCTACATAATACTTAGCCAATTCCATACTTCCATTAACGCGACCATTTTCATCAACTAACTTAGATAATTCATTTTTCCAAATCATTGCTTTTTCAGCATTTTCATTAGCTCTTTTCGCGTTTTCTTCACCAGCTTTATTTAACTCTTGTTGTGCTTTAGCTAATTTTTTACTTTCAGTAGCAAGTTCTTTGGATTCTTCAACCAGCTTCTCTTGTTCACGTGTCAAATTATTACTATCACCAATCAAAGCAACACACGCAATTGATATTGCGGTTAAACCACCAACAACCGCAACTAATGGGTTGCTAGCTAAAAACGTTAGTCCAGTGCTCAATAAATTTGATGCTCCAAACGCACTTTCTGCTTTTGTTGCTAAAGAACCAAAACCTAAAGATACCGCTTTAAGAGGACCATCTATTGAATTTAACTTACTTCCAAAACTAATTAATGATGATATAGCATTACTCGCCCCAAAACTTGCACTAGCCCAGTCGCTCATTGCTTGAGTAAATCCAACCGATTTAACAGAAGTTACAGCGCTAGGAATTAGTTTTAATGATGCGATTATTGTATTTATTTTTGTATTTGTGCTAATTAACTGGTCTACCTTCCACGCTGTTATAAATGCGCCTACAGCAGTAGTTACACCAGTCATCAATCCCGGAAATTTCTTAAACATACTACCTATTCCGTCTACTGCGCTCGCCAATAAATCAATAGCTTTCAATACAGTGTTTCCAGCCATTTTTAATAAGGCTGTAGCTACTTTTTCGATTATGTTTATTGTAGGTCTTAATGCATCTAATACCTTGCTCAGCCCTTTAACAGCCTTAGAAAGACTATCGACCAAACTTGGCACTGCTTTTTCAATACTCCATTTAGCTAATGGCTCTAATACATTTTTATATCCGCCATATAGCAGTTTACTAATAGTGGTGCTCAAATCTTTAAACGCATCTGTGAAGTTTACCACACTTTTTACCGCTGGTTTAAAATCCAAAGTATCAGATAGTTTAACAAGATCTCTTGATATATCGTCAATCAATCCCAAGAAAACATTAAATGAATCCCATAGGTTTTGAACTATTTGTGTACCGTTTCCAGCTTCATCCCATGCTGTTCTGAACTGTTTAGCCAAATTACCGACTGTAATATTAATGTTGGTTATGATGCTGAAAATATGATCCATAGTTTCCTCACCAGTTCCATTTTGCCAAACAGTGCCGAAACTTACACCAATACTATCTACCAGTTTTCCGATTTCAGTCCATTGATACTCGATTGAATCAAGTACACCCTTACCATATTTATTCCAGCTGTTAGTAACTGGTTTGAACATTTCAGCCATTTTTTTAGCCAAACGTTCCATCATTTCATTTGTTTGATTTTCCAGTCCTTTTAGAAAATCATACTGTGGCAGTTCTATATCACCTATTGAACCTCCGCCACCAGCTCCTCCCGAACCTCCGCTCCCTGAATCACTACTGTCATCAGGTTTGTTTATAATGTTAAGTTCATCAAAGCCCATTAACTGTTTCTTTAATTCTTTTACTTTATCGGCTGTTCCACCTACTGCATCGCTTGCACCGTTAGCGCTATCTTCTACATCGTCTAAAGCCCCTCCACCGCCAGCAATACCGCTGTAATCGATTTTAGGCAATTCGAACCCAAAGAAATTAGCTATCGTATTCGCTAGAGCAGTAAGCCACTGTACTGCTATCTGTACATATGGAATAAGTTTGCTTATGAACACACTAGCAATATTCCCCACTGCACGTTTTAGCATTGTAAACTGTTGTGTTAAGATACGAACTGCATTTGCTGGTGTTGCGATTGTACGAGCCATATCGTTGAATACATCAACTTTGCTCGCATTATTCATTATGGTTATGTAACGCATGATTGCTTGAGTGTTTTGATCCCATTCAGATACTGCGCCTTCAAGTCCATACTTCAAGCCAGTCTGTTTAACCATTGCAACACTTACGTTGTTACCATAATCCTTAAGACCTTTGATTTGTCCACTCATCGCCGAATTAATCTTATCGAACGATTCACTAGGATCAACATTCATTAACGATGAATAATCGTATGCTAACTGTGTTAGGTTTTGCGACATGATCTGTGCCTTGTCACTGGCTACATCAAAACCAGTAATAAGGTTATTTAACCTACCTTGAAAACTCATCCATTCACTGGTATCAATCCCCATAGCTCCTTGAACCTTGTTTGCAAAGTCTAAAGCGCTTTGAGTTGTTTCGCCCATTGCAACATTGAATAGGTTTAAGTTTTCTACATATTGTGATGATTCTTCAAAAACACTCGTTAAGGCACCAACGACACCTTGGATTACGAATGTCATAGTTCTAAAACTGGCTACTGATTTACCTAATCGGCTCATTAAGCTACCGCTTGTTTTGCTTGCTTTAGATGCACTTCTTGAATAGCTTTCCATTTGTGTGGTTGCTTTTTTTATGTGCCATGGTAAATTACTAAATGCTCTTCCCAGTTTAATAGAAACACCATTAAGCGGTTTGACTGCATTTGCAAGCTGTTTCATTTGTGAAGAGAATTTGTTAAAGTCAACTGTATCCAGCTGTTTTGAAATTTCAGGCAGTTTTTTTAACTGATTAAAGAAACTTCCTAAATTTGTCTTACCTAAGTCCTGTAACGGCTGTATTGCGGTTTTTAGTTTGTTAATATCTTCTGTAAACTTATCAAACTTAGTATCGCCTAAATCTGAAGCAATGACTTTTATATCAGCAATCTGTTTCAATAAGCCAGTTGCACCAGTTTTAAATCCATTCAACCCCGTAAAACTGCTAACTAACCTATCCATACCGTTAGCCAGCTGTACAAACTGTGCTGTGTTTATACTCTTTGATACAGCACTAAGATTTTTTAATGTGGTAGACAGACTTTTTAGACTGCTTATACCATTAAGATTATTTTTTAAATTTCCTAATGAACCAGCTAATTTGTCTATTTCTCCACTAGCATTACTGGCATTACTCTCTATTTCAATGCTCAGTTTGTCTATTTCCATTGACATTTTAGGTAACCTCCTTCCTTAAAAAAATTTAAGGCTCTCGGTCGGCTCATTATTTAAATTGATTTACAAAATTTTTCATCCATACTTCAGCTCTCGCCGATTCTTCTTCTACTAAATCTTCTTTAGCTTTTACTGCATTGAACTGATACGGTTTCTCTGTATATTTTGCTGGTGATTTTCCTTTATCTCTGCACCACACATTATATACAACTGTACTTACAGCATCGTATATGTACATTCCTTGAATCCATGCATCTGTGTTCTTTCGCTCATTGCGCAGTTTGTCAGCTTCTCGATAATATTTAGCAAGTGAAGGATCATTTTCCCAAAATTGCTCATATGTCATTCCAATACTTAAATAGAATGAAAAAACTTCGTAAAACGTTTCTGTAAATGTTTTTGAGGACGGTTCTTCTAAAATGTCGCCGTCCACTTGATCGCGTTTTTTTCTGTACTATCCTCAAATAAAGTATTTAATGTTTCCATTGCCATTTCACTTAATTTGTTGTACATTTCGTTTTTATCAGTAAGCAATCCAAACATTTCTTCAATTAATTCCTTTGACATACGTTTATGATTTGCAAAGAAAGCATATTCAAATAATTTAGGTAAGATTGTAACTGGTTTTTTATCTAATTCAGTTAAATTAATTCCATCTGCTTCCATTTTTTCTAATGTTTTTCTTGTGTACTCCAATGTGTAATCCTTATCTTTATAAGTAAAATTAATAACTTTTGCCATATTATTTTCCTCCATATTTAAACTACGAAAGGATTAACCTTCCGCAGTTGTTGATTTTGTTTCCCATGCTGGCGCATTTGTTGGTGTAATATATAAATTTGTTTCCAATACACTGTTAACTGCCATTGCTGGTAACCCCATAGCACTTGGTTGTCCAGTGAAGTAAACAGATTTTTCAAGTCTTGGATGTTTGATTTCAAACCATACTGCTTTGTTTGATTCACTGGCTGTTTTATATGCTTTTACCAGTGTATCCCATACAGTACTTAATTCTTCGGTGTAGTTAGCCAAAAATGATAATGCACCACCTAAATCCTTTAAGCCTTCGATATAAGTTTTGTACTCTATTTCCTTTAAATTTGTAGTTTCCAATGTTTCAGGTTCAGGATTCATTTCAGGTACTTCCTTAATATCAGGAATTTCAATGTAATTTGTTGTTGGTCTAGTTCCAGCACTAGCTTCTACAGCATATCCAACTGTTACACCAGCAGTATTTAACGCAACTCCCATATTTAATTTCCTCCTATTGAATTTACTTTTTTAAATCTTGCAATTCTTCTGTATATATCACTATCTGCACTTTTTATCGGCTGATTGAATGTTCTTAAATATCCATGCTTTACCAATACCTCGTTGATAACAGCCACTATTTTCATGCATTCATCTTTACTATCAATACTTACAACTTCAGTTTTGTAAGTTTCGATTGCGACGTTTTCATTTTCATTAAAAGTTGAATAATCAGTATTAATAATATTGTCGCTCTGCATTATACAGACAGCTGGAAACTTAGGAGGCGTATTAGATATTTCCTCACCAGTTATGTAAATATTATCAATGCCATATTCTTCACGTAATTTTGAAGCGACTACTTCAAATACATAACTTTCGTGATCTATCATTATCTAAACACCTCCCTAATAATCTTTTCCATTTTGTTATAACGGAGTTCCATAGCAGTTTCATACATAAATGGACGTGATGGCATACCGCTTGTAAAACGATATCCACCGCTTCCATCAGGATAAAACCACCCAGTTACTGTTACCCCATTTATTGCATATTCTTTAATGTTATCTCCAGTGTTATATTTCCACCCCATGCTATCACCTATGTATGGATTTTCCTCACCTTTTGGACCTGTACCAAATTCTACAAACATAGCACAATCCCCTACAGATAACATCGCATAACAATTATTTGATTTTTTTGATACAGAACTTAACATATCGCCAGTTTCTATGGCATCAAATTCGAATATCTTATTAATAATTGTTGTATATCCTTCATCAGCTAATCGTTGTACCAACTGGTTAGCTTTTTTATTTAAATCTTGTTTGTACTGCTCCAACTGCTTCAATGCTTTATCAATACCCTTATCACTCAGCTTTACTTTTATCTTCATTTTTGTTGACTTTTTCGATAGCGTATTTTATACAACTGTAGCTTGGAGCAACTGCTTTAACTTTGTAATTGTATGGTTGGGTTTTGGGAATTCCAATCCATAACCGTGTAAATTCATCTATAGTACATGACAAATTGTGGGTAGACATTGTCTTGTCGTACTTTAGATCGTTACCAAAGATATCCTCGTTAGGTTCTCCTTTGTTGGAACTTACACACAAACGCATTGATTCAATATCTCCATATCCTTTAACCGGATTACCGTATTTATCAACCGTTTCACCCACACCGTAGTTTTGGTAGAAAATAGTCTGTTGATTGATTGCTAAATCTCTCATAATATTTCACACTTAGGAAGTATCTTCCCAACTAAAGATTTCGAAATATCAGCAGTATCATATGTACGTGAAATTCCATTTTCAGTACGCTGTGTCTCACCCTCACTGCCCCTACGGTTGAACATTTCGATACACATTTGTACTTGTAAATGCAAGTATCTATTTTCTACATATGTTTCTCCTAATTTGTTTAATGGAATCTCACCATTAGGGAAACGTGCATTAAGAATAACACCCTTGCTTAGTTCCAAAAGCACTTCGATATCATCATCAGTAATCTCAGGCACCAGCTTCTTAAGCATTTCTTTTTGTGTCATTCTTAATCACCTCTTATCCTGATACTGATGTAGATTTTTTCTCTAATTTAACTGCTTTAGTATCGTCTACGAATGCAAAGATACCGTACTTTCTACTGTAGATAGTATTTAACCTAACATTTGCATTACGTTCTTGTTCTACTTCAGTTCCTTTTTTAACAAAGAATTTAACTGCTTCTTTTGTTGCTAAAATAACTGTACCTTGTGTTGCATGATTAGAGTTATATAAAGGAACTCCAGCAACATGTCCAATATATCCGGCACGTGCATAATCTTCGACGTATTTTAAATCGTCTTTAAGATTTTTTCTGATTTCTGCTTTATCTTTTGGATGTACTAATCCAAAAATCGCCATATCTTCTTGTTCGTTTTCAGGGAACAATGCGGAACCGTCAACAAATGCATCAAAATCAAATTTTTCAACTTCAACCTTTGCTGTTGCTTTTTGGAATTCTGCCATAGCTTTTGTATTAGATGTGTTATACATATCTACAGCCATATGATTGACTCCGGTAGTTACTACATTTGGATCAGTCATTTCTTCCTCATCATAGTAAGGGAAACGATTTTGTAACATTTCAATTTCATATTCTTCTTGTGTTAATTTAACTTCAATGTTCTTAGTGTTTCCATTACCCATTGTCAATACTTCTGTACCATTAGTAGCACTGTAACGATTAATTTTCTTTTTAGTTCCCGGTGTACCTACTAACGAATCATCGACAGTACAAAATCTCATTAAATCTAATTTCGATTGATACTGATTTTCAAATTCGGTTGCTAATACGAAATTATCGTACTTTTGGTGTGTATGGTTTAATGCCATATTTAATTTCCTCCTTCGGCTAATTGTTTGAAGGTGTCGGGATCGGTATCGAATAATTTTTGCTTATCTTGAATAGATAATTTATTAAATTTTTCTTTTGTCATACCTTCCTCACTACCTCCACCTTCAGGTGTTTTTGTGTTCTTTAATAATTCATCAGTTGTGTTCTTTTTAACTGATTCGGCAAATTTACTTTGATTAGCAATAACTTTTGTGAAATCTCCATCAACCATTGCTTCGGCTGTTTCCTGAGCCAGCTTAGTATCGTAACCTAATTCAACTAATTCAGTTTTCCTTTCGGCAATAGTTGTTTTTCTTAACAATGCATCATAGTTATTCTGTAATTCTTCATTCGCCTCATTTTGAGCAATCTCTAACTGCTCTTTTTCACTTAGCGTAGAATTATATTTCTTCTTCCAAGAACTTGCTTCTTTGCTTGCTTCATCTTTTAATTTTTTCATTTTGTCGTATTCTTCTTTATCGACAACTGAATCAGGTTCAGGTAAATCCGCTAATGCTTCCTGAATTTCTTCAAAAGTCATGTTATCTTTGTACTTTTTGCCTAAATGCTTTTTTAAATCCATAATTTATTCTCCTTGCTCTTTAACGTTTTTCTCTAACCTTTGCTCGTTTCCGACCTTCTCCGTCGTTTGCTCCTTAACGTTCTTCTCCAACTGTTTTTCACTGTCTTTGTATACCTGCTGCGGATCAGGAAATAAATCAACAGTTTTAATTGCGTGGCGCATATTTATTCCAGCAGTCTGTAAATTCATAAGTGCTTGCGTCTTGTTTAATAAATTACTAATCTTATTCCGATTAAACTTAATATCTATATCAGCGATACATAACTCGCTGATATCATTATCTTTAGAGCGTTCAATAATATTTTTGATTACAAGCATCATTTGACGTTCACTGTTGCCAAATAACGTTTCTGCACTTTGCGCATTTTCTTCAGCTAACTGCCACCCTGATTCGCCTAACATTAAAGCAACACCAGTGTTACCGCCACTTGACTGCCCTCTAGCCGGTGTACCGGTAATCTGTAACACCTGCATATATAAATAGTCAGCTAGTGTCTGGACCTCTGTTTGATTCAGCTCTGTTTTTATATACTGCAATATTGGTGTTTTTCCATCGCTTAGTGATTTCGTAGAAATACCACCTTCTTCTCTAAGTAACTTAAACTGTTCATTATCAATACCGATATCGTTAAACCATAGCAATGACTGTACAAACTGTGCTAATCCGTTAAGACGATCAGAAGTACATAAGTTTATTGCTTCAAGCAGTCCAAGAACTCTTTCAAAACATCCCATCCTTGAATCATCGTTTTTGTATTCGATAATTGGAATTGCTCCTATTCCATTTATCGATTCTTCAAGTTTTCCATCAGGGGTGAACACATTTCCATATCTCCCCGTTGTTTTATAAACAAAATTTTCAGTGTAAATTGTGCAGTGAATCATATTATCTTCATCAATCCAGTATGTAACACCCATCATTGGTTCATGAAAAACATCAGCACTATAAACAACGAATGTAAAACGCGGATCCAGATTAGTAATCCGAAAATCACTAACTCCTTTTTTTACTTTGTATGGTGTAACCATTCGATAACCAACACCACAAATTGAAAACGTTCTTGCCAGCTCCTGATCTTTGTAATATTTACCTTCCTCGAACATCATTTCATTTAATGCATCTACTACATTGTCTCCACTTGATTCGGTATTAGATAAATCTTTATTAGCACGCTGAACATAGCTTATCGGTTGTCCGAAAACATATCCGACTTTAAAGTTGACGATCTCGTGTGCATGATTTTCAACAATTTTATTATTTATTTCAGGTCTTACATCCTTTTGACGATAAAGAATATTTTGATTTCCCTTTTCATACTCAAACAGCCGTCTTATTTGACTACGGTTTCTTATATGAATAGACATTGCCTTACCCAACACATCATGTATGTTGTCTTTGGTGATTTCCACAACATCCGTAGTAATCATTTTTCTGCCTTTAAACTGTTCTATTGCTAATTCACCTGTCGTACTACTCATAACACACCCCCTAACTGTAAATAAAAAGAGCCGATTATTACGTTTTTTACGTAATACATCGGCTCATGGCTCTATTTTTATTTAATTTTACTTAATTCAATCTTTATTGGTTTTTTATCTTCCTTACACCATAGATACACTGTTCCTTTTGAACCTTCTTCTACAGCTCCTAGAAGTTTCTTTTTACCCCTTTTTGCACAAACGGGGCAATATATTTCTTTTTTCAATTTTAATTACCCCACTTCCTACTTTAAGGCTACGTACAGATTTTAACCTTGTCAAGAAAAAAATTATATTCCTAAATCTTTTCTACTGAAAGTTGTTACAGAAGTGTATTTTCCTCTTCCTCTTACTTCTGAAAGCATCGCCATGCTGTCTGGTGCATCATCATTTTTATTTTTTCCTACAATTTTAAAAGCATATAGATTATTCATAAACAATTGATATTCTTTATGTCTGCGCCCGTTATCTAAATAGTAAAACTCTCTAATTTCAGGTGCACGTTCAAATATACGCGCTTCTTTTCGCTTATTAGTTGGTGCTGATTTACTTGTTATCGTACATTTATAGTCTCTCTGTTTTAATTCTCTTTCTATCCATTCAGCATATTCGCTTCCGCCATTATTAGCTTCAAACTGAACATACTTAACATTATTTTTGATAATACAGTCTACAATTAATGGCCTTGTTATAGTTTTATCACCATTATTAAATACTACATCAGGTATGAAATCTCCGTTTTCAGTTTCTACGCATACTGGTGCTGAAACATAATCACCACCACCCCACGCAACATCGACCGTCATATAATTTCTTACTGGTTCATCAGCTATTACCCCGTTATAGAAATTCATTGTATCAGGTGTAAATAGTGCTCCATCACGCTCAATAGGCTCTCCCATGTATTGAGCTTGCCATGATGCCATATCATTATTTCTTTCAAACTGTGCTCTTAACTGTTTGTAGTAGTCTGTATTAAATCCAACATTATAATCATAATCAAAATTAGATTCGTCGTTTTCATTAAGCGCTGGTAGATTAATTATTTTAAACCTTACCTTTTTACCTTCTTCATTATTCTGCAAGAAGTCCATCCTTAAACCAGCCGGATCAATTAAACTCCAGCGTGTACCAATCCATATTTTCTTTGCAAACTGTTTTGTACGAGGTATTAAATTGTTCGTTACCTTTGACCATGCATTCATTAAACGGTCTTTGTTTAACGCTTCTTCAATACCACCGATTAAGTCATCACTAATTAAATACCCAGAACAGTCACACGCTCCGTTCAATGTTCCATACAACGAACGACACGTTAATGTTGGATAACGTTTCTTTCTATCAATATCTATGGTTTCCTTTTTAGCATCAGTATTAGCAATACCTGAATTATTAAATACTTTTTTCCAGTTATATGTATAGCTGTCTGTCACTACCTCCAACACACCAGTATACATAGCACTTGTAATTATAGCTGAGAACGCACTATATAAATTGCTTGCCTCACCATCTCGCCCCATGATCCATGTAATAAACAACATTAATATAGTTGTTTTCCCAACACGTGGCGGCATACTTACAAATAATTCATCCAGCTCATCATCAGCTAACGCCTGAAGTTCTTCAACTACAACTTTTAATACTTTCCTCCGCGGTTGATAGAATCGTTCCTCTGGTGGTCTATCAATTTCTAGATAAATTAAATAATCTTCAAAACAGTAAGGTGCACGAAACAATAAAACTTTTCGATACAGATCGTACCATTCTTCTCCTTGTTTAACATTTTTAATTACTGCTCTCTTAACCAGTTCACTGCCTTTTCTTATGCTTAGTTCACTTGTCTCTAATCTGCATAACTCGAAACAGCTGTTTACTATTTCAAAAGAACTTCCTTTTTTCTTTAATGCATTTGATATTTTATCTACATACAATATAAAAACCCCTTTCCATTACGGCTCAGGGCTCTAAGTTTTATTATATATTATTAATCGTTTTTTCTATTTTAGGGAATTGCATCGCTAGCCATTCTACCATGTCCTCATTATGAAATGCATAGCCATATCCAATACCACTTTCGATTAAATATGCATGAATAATTTCATGCCTAAGTATGCTTTCTATATCGTTGGGTGTTTTACTAAGAATAACTATTTTTTTTATTTATGCTATCTGTATACCCATCCGCATCGTTGTTTTGCATGTCTTCATCAGGGTTATCGATATATTTTAAATCATACTTTGTTCCCAATATATTTAGTTTCATAACATTTCCTCCAGTTTATATATAAAAAAACCGACGTATAAAATATACATCGGCTCATGGCTCTAATATGTGACTGCATTAATTTGCTACGCAAACCAAACCACTCTCCCTTGCAGTCTATTTTTTTGTTTGGGAGTTTTTTCGATATCTTTAGGATATACAAATTATAAAATACAGATTAGACTATTTCAACCCCTGACATAATTATAATACGTACGCTTACCAATACCGACTTCTCTACACGCTTCGGTTACCTTACTACCATTATTAACCATTTTAATTACTTCGTCAACTTTCATCTTTACATCAGGTCTACCAAACTTAACACCGCGCTTTTTAGCCGATTCAATCCCCTCTCTTTGTCTCTCTAATGTTGTGATTCTTTCTTGTTCAGCTACAGAACTCAAAACCTCCAGTATTATATTATTAATCATTTCAATAACCCATTGTTGCCCGTCTAGTTCAATTAGTGTCGTAGGCATATTTAAAATTCTTAAAATGACACCTTTTTCTTTGAAATAATTGAATTCTCTTATTGTATCTCTCTTATTTCTAGAAAGTCTATCCAGTGCATGAATATAGATTACATCGCCAGCTGCTACTACTTCTTTTAGTTTTTGATAATTTTCTCTATTGGTATTTTTTCCGCTTAGTTTATCACTATAGATATTTTTAACATCAACATACTTGGTTAGACTATCGATTTGTCTATCCAATTTTTGCTCTTTAGTTGATACACGAGCATAACCGTAAATCATATCTATTCCTCCTCATTGTTTAATATTACTGATCTTGATACTTTATCGCTTCCGTTTTTAGGTCTTAAAACAACTTCATATCCCAATGCATCCATAATATTTACTAATGTTTCTATTTTTGGATTATTTGCTCTCAACACCGTGTTAAGACTACTTGGTCTGGCATAACCCATTTTTTCACTCAATACTTTTTGTGTCATGTGTTCTTGTTTAAGAATCTTTTTTATTGCTCCTTTTGTTTTCATTTTATCACCTCAAATACATTATACTTATTTATGCGTTTATTTTCAATACTTATTTATAAGTCTTTTTTATTTCTCGGGTGGAAAAGGACATCAGATATACTATATATACACTAAAAAACACCCCTAGGGGTGCATAAAAGTGGTTTTTATTGCACATTTTAATTATACTTATATATACGTTTTAATTGTTGATAAAATACTCGTTTATACGTATAATAATAGTGTGGTAAGTTAATTACTTACCCGTAAGTATTTTAAAAAGTAAAGGAGGTGATCAACGATGGCAATAAAAAAAGAAGTAGAGCTATACAAAGAGTGGTGCAACACTCTAGGGCTTAAACCTTACGAAGGTAGAAACCTGATAGCTTACTTCAAACGCTAATATGTAGGGGCTTATATAGCCCTTACATACATAGTATACCATAAACAATTAAATATATAAAGAATATCAGGAGGATAGAAACATGGAAAACTTAACTATTGAAGAAATTGAAGCATTATCTATTGATGAAATAAAAACTATTACTTTAGAAAAACTATACGTAAAAGGATTTGATATTTATTTAGTTGATCTGGGTGAGTATTTTGGTTACTCTGCATTAGTTTTTAAAGATAATCACCACGTTTATTTTGCAAATTTATATGAACTGCACTATAGATACAATAGTCCAACTCATGAACAGTTAAAGAAAAAATATATTAGTTTACTAAATAATAAATTGTTTACAGATGAAGAACTAACAACGGTAAAAGATCACGAAGACTATGAGAAGAAAACCTATTTTATTAGAAATTATATGTCACAAGAGTATGATTGTTTAACAGCTTTCTGTATTAACGGAATATATAAAGGTAAAGACAAGGAAAAATACGAAAGCGGCGAATATACTGCTTATAGCAATATTGCTTTCGCTTATTTTAAGGATAACAGTTATCAGAATAGGGCGAAACCATTAATTAGTAAATTAGAAAGATCATACAAAGAAGCCATGGAAAATATTGATAATTTTAAAGAAGCGGTAAAACAGGCTTTATATAATTATGAGGCATGTATTACTTGCGAATATGAAACGGCTTTAGAATCCTTGGGGTTGGTTTTTGAAAATCTACCAAAAAATAAACAAATGGTAGTTATAGAAACATTTAAAGAAGTTACAGCATAAAAGCGATAACAAAACAATGGAACTATACATAATTAGAACGTTTTACCGTTTGCACCTGATAGATCTAAAAACCGCTTTAACCCTAAGCAAGGGGGTGAAATATTAATGCTTTGGTTAATTAAAGTAATGTTCAACATAGCATTTAATATAATATTAGCGCCTATAACATTTATAAAAGTATTTGCATTATGTGCTAAAAGAAGATAGCTATTAAGCTATCTTTTTTATTAGCTAAATAAAATAACTAAAAAATACGTCGTATAAGCGGCGTTTTTTATTTACCCTACAAATATAACCATTTATCACAAACAACGCTTATACGCTAAATTATAGTTATTCAGCCAAATACACACTTCTTTATATACTTATATAAATCATTCCTAGCCACTATATGAGTTGTTTAACATTCTTACTATATTTTATGCCTTTGTACATAAAACAGCCCCTACAGTAACAAAAAAATAATAAAAACGCGAATTTAACAACCATTTTAGTCACACACTAAATAAATACTAAGCTGAAATCCCCTATTAATGCGTTTCTGTCAAATTTTGGGTACAAAAAAACGGAAATTAATCCGTTTCTATTACATCAGCTTCAATTATTTCTAAAAGTTCATCGGCTGTTTTAGTTTCACCTAGGTTATTTTCATGTTTAACGATACTTTCGGTCTGATCTTTCATGCCGTAGTAGTTTTTTGCTCTGAAAATATACGCCACTGGGTTCATCTTACCGTTTATTAATAAATTGGCATCAAAATCAGACAATAATTGACGAATTCTTTTTGCTAAGTCAAACCTATCAAACTCCGATTTACTATCTTTTTCACTCCAATTATACAATGTTTGAGTAGTTGTACCGATTGCAAGTGCGCACCCTTCCAGAGTTGGTTTTAATTGATTTTTGTAGCAGTCGTTAAAATAAAATTCAATACGTTGTGCTATTTCTTCGTCATTCTTAGCCATTGGTACATTCCAGTATTTGAATGCGTGTTCTAAAAGTTTAGCATTTATCGGATCACTGATACTAGAAAGTGATGGCGTATTAGAACGTTCGCCGCCACGGGTTTCGTTTTGATTAATCGGTGACGTAGTACCGTTTATTTTTGCCTTAGTTCTAGCAATATCATTTAGTGTATAGAGTTTATCAGGGTCTACATCGATATTTAAAGATTCAGCTTTATTTAAAAGTGCTTCTTTAGTTCTTGGTTTATGTTTTCTAGTCATTATTATCACATCCTAATAAATTTAATAGTTTAGCATTATTTTCATCGATTCTTATAAACATATTTTCCTCCTTAAAATTAGTAAATGACATTATGACGTTGACATATAGGGTCATTATTATATATATGTAATTATATATATTTTTAGTGTTTTTTATTTATTTCTTAATAATATATATATTGAACGTCATAAATGTCATAATATATAAAAAACCTTACAATACCAACGGTTTTAGGGCATGACGATTATATTTTTATTATTGTCATTTTATTGTCATAATTTTAATATGAATGTCATAATTTCGAACCGCTGGTAAATGTCGTGACAATAAATGTCGTTAACTATGACGCTTGATGCCTCTGTATGACGATTTTCTATACTCCTCTATGTCATTCCTATATTCTTTAGCACACTTTAAAAATTCTTTCTTAAATGCTCTCATGTTACTTTTGTATGTATAGCCGTTACGCGCCGACCATGAAGAATATAATGAATATAATTCCTGATTAGTGAGTTCGCTTACTTCGCGATAAACAGTATTGCAGTCGCTGTCTAATTCTTCAATAGTCCAGTTGAACTCCTTAGTAAAAAGCACGATAGGATTTGCTGTCTCCTTGTATTCTTCCATCTGTTCCTTCTGATCATCGGGAATCGTAAACTTACCATTATGTTTTAGTTTTTTATATCCCTCATATACCCAGTTGAATATACCTGACAGATTTTCAGGTGTTTGTAATTTAGCTTCGATGTTTCTATCTGCGCTACGTTCATTTTCATTTACCGGGTTGTCTGTAAATTTAAATGGAAACTTTAAAATAAGCATTCTTCGCGTAAATCCATCAGTTAGATCGCGGGATTTTGGCAGTTCGTTACATCCAAAGAATAATTTGCACCGAGGCTTGAACTGGATAAAGTCCTTGCCTTTGTAGCAAGCCTGAATCGGATCTCCGGCAACAACCGATTTGAAATTGGTTTCCGCCCCCTTGGAATCTGTCTTAGTTTCGTTAGAAACATTTATCAGTTTACCCATCAGGTAGATGAGCTGAAATTTATCATTGAACGCTGTAAGCTCTACATTAGATACATTCGAAGCACCGCCAAAAACACGCTGTATTGTGTTTAGATATACTGATTTACCATTAGCCCCATTTCCTACTAAGTAAAGTGCTGACTGTAATATGTTTGTTGAATATAAAGCGTACCCCGAATATTCCTGAAGCAGTTGGATTTTCTTGGGATCATCGAAAATTGAATTGATGAATTTATCCCAGTCACTTGAATGAGCATTTGGATTGTACGGATAAGGCAGTTCATATGATAAAAAATCATTTTCGTTATGCTCACGTAAATTTCCAGTTTCGATTTCAAATGTACCGTTAACGAAATTTATAAGCGGTTTCTCGTTAGGAATTTTATCCGTAACTGTATCTGCCTTGATTAACCCTAAAACTGAATTTAATTTAGATAATGTACGTACTGAACTGTATTCCTGACCGATATATTTACGACACTGTTCATCAGTTATTGACTGCCAGTATCGCCCGTTGTATTCCATTATCCCCAATGATGGATTATGTATAAATTTATGTTTTTTCATGACGACCTTTGCTATTTCATCGTCTGTTGATGGTTTTAATGACATAGATTTTACCTCCTTGATCCACTCTTTTGACGCATCAGGGAAAATTTGATCCCTGATTATAACATCAAAAATATCAATGATATCTGTACGTTTTATATAACGCCGATTATTAATTATAAAGTTTTCAAAATCTTCCTTATTTTTAAACATTTTAGCTAATGATTTAATACCTTGCTCTGCATCGTTGATTAAAGCAGCTAAATTCCCACCATCCTGATAGTAGTCTGAAATATCCTTATATTTAGATGGGGGTGTTGATACAATGAACGGTATGTGATAGCTGAATAATTTTTTGGCCATTGAAACTGTAAACTGTCCGCCTGATTTATCGTTGTCGAACGTCAATAGGACCTTGTCAAAATTTTTAGCTATCTGTAATATATGTTTTGTTTGTTTTTTTGAAAAAGTCCCCCCCGCCATACTTAATACAGCGTAGTTTTCCTGATAGAACGATAAATAATCAAACGCTCCCTCAGCTAAAACGAGTACCGATTTATCACGGTTTAGTGTATCTAATCCAAAAATGTCATTTTCATTGAATCCGTCTAAATACGGTTTTTTATACTTGGGATTGGTTTTTGTTACCTCACCCGTCGTTCTACCGCAGTAATAACATATATATCCGTTCTTCCACATAGGAATTATTAATCGATTTTCATCGAAATTAAACCCGATTTTTAATTTATTTATGGTTTCATCGTTGATTTTGCGATTATGTAAATATTTACGGTGTTCATCGGTTAAATTTTTATGCCATGCTTCGACTTTATTACATAGATTTTGTGTGTAATCTTTCCATTTTTCGGAATACTCGCTATTAGGTAATGGTATGCCGGTATATTCACTAAGAAATTTTATCGCCTGACCTCTATCAGCATCATATGTGTGCAGCGCCAACAGATCAATGACATCACCGCCCTGAGCATCCGAAAATGAATACCAGTAATCATTGTTGATGACGACTGAATTAGGGTTCGACCCGCTGTGTAAGAAACTGGGACACCTATCCCCCGAATTTTTAATAGGAAGTCCACAAACAG
Organism: Erysipelatoclostridium sp. MSK.23.31; assembly: GCF_019125875.1. NCBI lineage: Bacteria > Bacillati > Bacillota > Erysipelotrichia > Erysipelotrichales > Coprobacillaceae > Thomasclavelia > Erysipelatoclostridium sp. MSK.23.31. The sequence continues at coordinate 27,666 of NZ_JAHOCB010000039.1, forward strand.
AAGAAGCTATCGCAACGCATGACGTAGCGTTTTTGATAGCCTCAAGGGTCACTTTAAATTCATTGTTATCGTTTGGCATTACGTACAAAAGCCTCTATCTGCTCAGGGGATAAATTTTTATACATTCTGTAAATATAAATTTTTTCAACTGTCTCACAAATGATTATCGTTAAAAGAATTATTGTTAGTAAAACAAATACATACATTCTAATATCCTCCATTTTGTCTTTCGTGATTTATTTTATTTTTCTTTAAATACATTTCGTAAATCTCATCCCATGTAAAACCAAAACGATGTCCTAAAGCAAACAATTTTTTAATCGAATAATCAAACCCCGACATTGATGCAATCGTTATTAACTCTGTGAATATATTATCACGACTGTATGGATTACTATCAGGAAAACAATCATTATACGTGAAATTAATATCAATTTCGTTATAATTAAGTAAACTTACTGCAAAGTGCAGACAGTCAACATATTCCTCTAAAGCCTTTTCTTTATTGTCTACAGCCGATTTCTTCCAGTGTTTAAAGTATGTTGGAAGTTCATTCATCAGCTCGCCTAGCTCAACGAATAGAGCTATACTCATTTTATTTTCAGGATATTCATTACCATTTAAAATACGTGTATCTAAAATAGTTTGTTGTTTTCTTATATACTCAAATTGTTCTTTAAATTTATTCATTATATTCCTCCTAAATAATTAGCACATTGCACTGGAAAGAAACGGTTTTCTTCGAATGGACTATCGGATATTGTGCCATCAACGTATTCTCTATGAATTGCATTTTTGCTAATCAATCCAATTTGGCAAATAAGTTTTTCAATACCATCATAAACCCACATATTAGGCTTTAAATCTTCGAACTTGTAAGGCTCACAAAAATATAATTGTCCTCTTAGTTCATCATTCGAATCACTTAATTCTTTTGCTTTATCAATAATTCTTTTTAATTGCTCATCAGTAACACCCCAATTATGATATAGCATCTTAATGTAGTCTATTAATTCTTTCTTAGTTTGATTTTTTAAAGTGCTATCACTATGTAGCTTAAAGTGCTTAAATTCCGATGTATTTTCTTTTGGTTCAAAATGTTCATTGATTAAATCAAAATATTTTTTGTTGAAGTCTCTAATAATTTTAATTGCCTCTTCGCCATCAATTTCAACTTTAACTTCAACTAGATTATTTAGTACTTCTAATATTGCATTTATTGCTTGTCCGCCCTTAACATACAACTCTATATATTCTTCCTTACTCAACATCTTCCTTACACCACCCTTTCCATTGTTCTTTGTTTTTTATATCAACAAAATCACCGTCATTAAATGTCATATCAAATGTTTCTAATTCTTCGCACGCTTTGTCTAATTGTTTTTCTAAACCCATACAATAAGTAATAACTCTAACTAATTCTGCCACATTTTCATCTCTAAAAGGATTGACATGACAAGACAACTCTTGCAACGCTGTACTAGCTTTCTTTTTGTCAAATTTCCAATCTTGTTCATTTTCCATCAAATCCACCCCTTAGCCACAAATATTTTAAATGCTTCTCTAGGCGATAAACATTGCTTTCCGCTCTCCTCAATCGCTTTATAGATATGGTTGCAATCAACGATACGACCCAATGCAAACTTACCTCTAAATAGCGTACTTGCTATTACATATTTTTCCTTAACGCCTCTATACAACATACAATCAGAACATAATTCATCTAATAAAAGAATTAACTCTGTTTCTAATTTTAATTGCTCTTTTTTATTCATCATTTTCTTTTAACCACTCTTTCCAACATTCTTTAGTACCATTTTCACATGTATGTTCATTGCAATTACTTGGTAGCCAATCAAATTGAGTAGCTGGACAAAATTCCGTTGCGTTGTCTTTGGTTATATCGTCAATCACTTCGCATGCTTTATCTAATGCTTGTTCCAACTGTTCGATATATTGTTTTACAAGCTCATATTCATCTTTAAAATAATCACCAGCATTATCAAACAGTGCTTTCAAATCATGCATTACTTCACCTTTGTAAATCGTTACTTTATTTTCCATCTATATCACTCCAATCTATCCTTTGCCCGCAATTAGAACAATACTTAAATCTTTTATTATATTCATAATCGTATATGGCACTTTCACCACAATTAGGACATACGCACAGCAGTTCATTTATACGACCACATTCATCATAAATGTTTTTTGTATCTTCATCTTCCCATATCTTATTTAAAATTGGACGTTTAGGCGTTGCTTTATCAACTAATTCTTGTAGATTATCAACTCTACTTTTTGCAGAAGAGTTGCAAATATTTTGTATATCACATTCATTACAAGCAACTCTTTTATTACAACTATTTTTTACAATATAATCTAACGCTTCCTGATATTTTGAATTACTCATACTTCTGCCTCTCACAGTTTGCATATATGTTTATACATACAACAACTTTTTCTTAATCTAGAACATTTCTTTTTCTTAATTTCTTCTTTACAAAAATAACGACGATTACTTTTCATTGATAAAATATCCATTATTTTAAATATCATCTTCTGCTACCTCCTCATTATTTTATATTTCCAACTCTTAACGGGTTATAAAATTGGTTTGCAATTT
>NZ_JAHOCB010000003.1:0-148166 GCF_019125875.1 Erysipelatoclostridium sp. MSK.23.31
AAATATAAGAAAACTGGAGCAGGATATATTTCCCCTCCAGTTTTAGTATAGAGCCGTTTGAAAGAGACCTCTTTTTTTATTTAGTGATATTTTAAATTAATAACATTAAGTTTTTATTGACTTATAGTTAACTCTAAGATTTATACTATGTTTAAAGATAAATAAGGTGAGATGGAAATTTTAATTATTTAAAAAACCATATTTAACTTTTTATTCTTATCGATACAAGTGCATAATTTATAGTGCACTGTTAATCAGATAAAGATTTTTAGTATATAAACTAAATATATTTAAATGTAAAAGATTATGATTGAATCTTGAATTTAAAAATCAAATTATTAAAACAAGATTATTGAGACTAAAAATATATGGCTAGAATAGGGGGAAAAATAATGGAATATATAACTTTAAATAATGGTGTAAAAATGCCCATGGCAGGATTTGGAGTTTTCCAAATCAAGGATAAAGAAGAATGTGTAAGGGTTGTCCTGGAGGCAATTGAAACTGGGTATCGTTTAATTGATACAGCACAGTCTTATGGTAATGAAGAAGCTGTAGGAGAAGCAATCTTAAAAACTAATGTACCTCGAGAAGAGTTGTTTGTTACAACAAAAGTCTGGATTACAAACTATGGCTATGAAAAAGCTAAGGCATCGGTGGAGGAATCTTTAGAAAAGATGAAACTCGATTATATTGACCTAGTATTATTGCATCAGCCTTTTAAAGATTATCATGGTGCTTATCGGGCTTTAATTGATTTATACAAAGAAGGAAAAATTAAAGCGGTTGGTGTATCTAATTTTTATCCGGACCGTTTAGTAGATTTATGTTTAGATACAGATGTTGTTCCTGCAGTGAATCAGGTGGAAGTAAATCTATTTCATCAACAGAATCAAGCATTAGAATATAATCAAAAATATGGTGTTCAATTAGAAGCATGGGCACCGTTTGCAGAGGGAAAGAAGGGAATCTTCACTAATGAAACATTAATGGAAATTGGTGAAAAATATAACAAATCAGTAGGTCAAGTAATTTTAAGATGGTTAGTCCAAAGAGGAATTGTGCCATTAGCTAAAACGGTGAGAAAAGAAAGAATGTTAGAAAATATTGATATTTTTGATTTTCAATTAAGTGAAGAAGATATGAAAACTATTACAAATATGAATAAAGATACGAGTTCATTTTTCTCTCACTATGATCCAGCAACTGTTGAGATGATCTGTGGTTTAAAAAGATAAATTATTAAAGCAAGATGAAAGCTAGATAGCTTTATAGTGAACTAGTTAGAATCTACAATATACTAGGAGGTAAAATATTAATGAGAATAATTGAATTGAGTAATGGTGTGAAGATGCCGATCATTGGTTTTGGAACAATTGGACAGTTTGGTAAACAAGTAGAAGATAATGTTTCTTTTGCTTTACAAAATGGGTATCGTTTGATCGATACAGCTAATCGCTATACTAATGAAAAAAGTGTAGGTAGAGGTATTAGTAAAAGTGGATTGGATAGAAAAGAAATTTTTATTGAGACAAAATTAGCTCCGACGTTTTATGAAAAAAGTAATGCTGTTGAGCAAACATTAGAACGGTTGGGAGTTGAATATATTGATCTGATGCTGTTGCATCACCCTTTAAATAATTATATTGCGGGTTATCAAATGATGGAAAAAGCTTATAAGGAGGGGAAAATCAAAGCACTAGGGTTATCTAATTTTAAGGTTGAACAAATTCAAGAAATTTTGGATATTTGTGAAATTAAACCAGTAGTAATGCAAATTGAATGTCATCCTTATTATCCGGCTGAAAAGGTAAAAGATTTTTGTTTTGAAAAGGGGATTATTCTACAATCATGGTATCCTTTAGGGCATGGTAGTAATGAATTGTTAAATGAACCGTTATTTAAAGCATTAGCAATTAAATATCATAAGACAACGTCTCAAATTATTTTGAAATGGCACACGCAAATGGGGTTTAGTGCAGTACCGGGAAGTAGAAGTGCTAATCACATTTTAGAAAATATCGAGTTATTTGATTTTGTACTAACAAATGAAGAAATGCATGAAATAGCAAAACTAAATAAACATTGTCCATTTTATCAAATAACTGAAAAATCACAGCATATACTGGCAACAACAATTCCAGATGTTGACGGTGAGGAATAATAAGGGGGATAAGATTATGGAATATATTATTTTAAATAATCAAATAGAAATGCCAATTTTAGGTTTAGGGGTATTTCAAGTACCGGATAAAAAAGAATGTCAAGAAACTGTATTTCAAGCAATTAAAGCGGGGTATCGATTAATTGATACAGCAGCTTCTTATATGAATGAAGATGCTGTAGGAAATGCTGTTAAGCAAGCTATTGAAGCGGGAATCTGTACGAGAGAAGAGCTGTTTATTACATCAAAATTATGGGTGCAAGATATGCGAACATATGAAACAGCAAAACAGGGAATTGAAAATTCATTGAAAAAAAGTGGATTGGAATATTTTGATTTATATTTACTTCATCAAGCAATGGGAGATTACTTTGCTGCATGGCGGGCTATGGAAGATGCATATCATAAAGGAAAGTTAAGAGCTATAGGTGTTTCTAATTTCTATCCAAATATATTAACGAATTTTTGTGAAATTGTAGAAATTAAGCCAATGGTTAACCAGATAGAACTGCATCCATATTTTACTCAGGAGCAAGCAATAGAGACAATGAAATATTATGATGTTGTTCCTGAAGCATGGGCACCATTAGGAGGCGGTAGATATAATCCTTTTGAAGATGAGATGTTAAAAGGAATTGCTGAAAAATATCATAAGACAGTGGGTCAAGTATTACTTCGGTGGAATATTCAAAGAGATGTTGTTGTAATCCCTAAATCAACTCATATAGAGAGAATTATTGAAAATATTAATGTATTTGATTTTGAGTTGAATAATGATGAGATGAAAAAAATTTCATCCTTAGATATGGGATATAGTGGTTCACGGGCTAAACACTTTGAACCTGATTTTGTAAGGATGGTTGTTCATAGGAAAATCCATGAATAAAAAATAGATTATTAAAGGAGTGAAAAAAATGAGTATATTATTTATTAACGGAAGTCCTAATAAAAATGGTAATACGGTTGCTTTAAGTGAGCAATTTCTAAAGGGTAAAAATTATCAGACATTGCATTTAGTAGATTATAAGATTTATAGTTATGGTCAGCATTTTACAGATGATCAATTTGATGAAGTTGTTTTAGCGATGAGTAAAGCTGATACAATTGTAATTGGCTCACCGCTTTATTGGCATAGTATGTCTGGAGCTGTTCGTAATCTATTAGACCGGTTTTATCAACATGTTGATGAAAGTTTATTAAAGGGTAAAAACATGTATTTTATCTTCCAAGGTTATGCTCCAACGAAACAACAATTGGAAGCAGGGGAATATACAATGCAGCGTTTTGCAAATTTATATGGAATGAATTATCGTGGGATGATTACTGAATAAGAAAGGATAATGCTATGATGATAAAAAGACAGTTAGGGAAAACGAATATGTATGTCAGTCCGATAGGATTAGGCTGTATGGGATTTTCTCATGCTTATGGCTTAGCTGAAGATAAAGAGAGAGCAATTCAAACTATTAAGCAGGCTTATAAAATGGGTTATAATTTTTTTGATACGGCTGAATGTTATACTGGTGAGAATACTGATGGAACTATTTCTTATAATGAAGAGCTTGTAGGTGAAGCATTAAAGGAGGTAAGAGAACAGGTTGTTATTGCAACTAAATTTGGAGTTGAACATAAAGGGGACCATTTAGAATTAGATTCCTCACCAGAAAAAATATATGCATCGATAGAAGGATCATTAAAGAAATTACAGACTGATTATATTGATTTATATTATCAACATAGGATAGATCCTAAAGTTGAACCTGAAGTAGTGGCTGGAGTTATGAAGGAATTGATTGCAGCGGGTAAAATTAAAGCATGGGGAATTTCGGAGACAACAGAAGAATATTTAAGAAGAGCACATGCTGTTTGCCCAGTTACAGCTATTCAAAATAGATATTCAATGATGGCTAGATGGTATGAAGATTTATTCGTTGTTTGTAAAGAGTTAGGAATAACTTATGTAGCTTTTTCTCCAATGGCTAATGGATTACTTTCAGGGAAATTTACACCAGATTCTACCTTTGAAAAAGGGGATTTTAGAAATAATATGCCTCAATATCAAAAAGAAGGGTATGAAAAAGCAAAAAAATTATTGAATTTGTTAAAAGTATTATCAGAAAAGAAAAATTGTACTATGGCTCAACTTTCAATAGCATGGATGCTAAGAAAAAAGGATTTTATTGTGCCTATCCCGGGAAGCAGAAAATTAGAACGTTTAGAAGAAAATTTTAGAGCAGGGGAAATTGAAGTTACAATTGATGAAATCAAAGAAATTGATGCTTTATTAGATACAATTGATTTTGATGTCTTCGGCGGACATTAAAAATGAATATAAGTGAAAATACTACTATTCAAGAAGTATTAGAACTTCCAGCCTTTAAAACATGGGGAAGGTTACTATTTCCAATCAATAGACCGATAGCTCTAAATATGACGATTAAAGAATTAAGTTCGTCTAAAATTTATTTATGGTATAATTATATAGATGTGAATAAGACAATTGAGATTATAAATACACTCAATCACGATGCTCAAAATCATTCAATATTTTATAACATTTATTCTAAAGAAGAATTATTAAATGATGCTTCAAAAAGAGATGTAGGATTGTTCTTTTTTAAAGGAAGTAAAGATGCGCCTTTTGCAATATGCAATGCTGGTGGTGGTTTTGTATATGTAGGAGCAATGCATGATAGTTTTCCACATGCTTTAGAGTTAAGTAAGCGTGGGTACAATGCTTTTGCTTTGATTTATCGTGTTGAGCATCCGTATGAAGATTTAGCTAAGGCTATTTCGTTTATATATAATAATGCGAATATGCTGAAAATAGATAAAAGACACTATTCACTTTGGGGTGGGTCAGCTGGTGCTAGAATGGCAGCAGTATTGGGAAATAAAAAGTTTTTATCTTCATATAGTGAAATTGCTGTCCCTTCAGCCGAAGCTGTCATTATGCAGTATACAGGGTATGATTATGTTTCAAATGAAGATGCTCCAACTTATGCATGTATTGGAACAAACGATTATATTGCAGATCATATTCTTATGAAAAAACGGTTAGAGCACCTAAATAAATTAAATATTCCAACTGAGTTTCATTGTTATAAGGGTCTATCACATGGATTTGGCTTAGGCACAGGAACAATAGCTGAAGGTTGGATAGATGATGCCATTTACTTTTGGCAAAGACAATCGTAAATATGTTGAATAAAAAAGACTTTACAATTAAGTTAATTAATATTGTATCGTCTTTTTATTTGGTCATAAAGATAATGTTATTTGATGTTCATTATTATGGATGTTAAAATAAAATTATAAAGAGAAAAGAGGGATAAAATGACTGAAAAAAAGGCGGTTTTTGATTTTAAAGGTTGGATTCGAGAGCATCATAATACTCCATATGAGATTCGTTTAGAAAACGATGATCTTATTAAATTAGTAACTGAATACGGTGAGGCATCGATTCAATTTACAGTAATTGAGGAATATACAATCGTTGAATTTAGTATTGTTTCAAATAAGGATCATTCTGTTAAATTCTATCTTCATTTTGAACTCAATGATGAAAATCATGCAAAGCAATTATATGATGAGATGGTTGAAACATTGATTGGGTTAAAAGAAGAAAAAACTTTGCGTGTTTTATTATCATGTTCGGCAGGACTTACAACTTCCATGTTTGCTGATAATTTAAATTCTGTAGCAGGAATGTTAGGGTTAGATTACCATTTTGATGCAGTATCTTATATGAGTATTTATGAAGAAGCAGAAAAGTATGATGTAATTTTAATTGCACCACAAATTGGGTATATGCTCAAACGTTTAAAAGAGAGTATCACAGAAAAGCCGGTATTACAAATACCAACATCGGTATTTGCTTCGTATGATGCTTTAGCTGCTTTAAAGTTTATTCAAAGTGAGCTTGAGATTTTCCGCCAAGAAAAAAGTAATGAGCAAGCGCATGAATGTACCCATTGTGCAGAATATGAAAATCGTATCTTATCAATTGTTATTTTGATTAGTAGAGAGCAGACACGTATTTATTATCGGTTAAATGATAAATGTGAAATAATTGATAGTAACCTTGTCATTAAACCTACAATGAATATATACGATCTCTACGATATTATTGATACCATTTTATTAAAACATTCTTACATTGATATGATTGGAATTGCGACACCGGGTATTGTTAAAGATGAAAAGCAGTTGAAAGAACCAACAGATGGAAGAACTATTGATATAAAAGCTGATTTTGAAGATAAATATGGAATTGATGTTTTTGTTTATAATAATGCAAATGCAGCAGTTGTAGGTTTTTCTTTAGAACATCCAGAGTATGATAATATTATTTTCCATTCACAGCCATTTGGATTTGGGGTAGGGGGACAAGGAATAATTTCTAATGGTAAAGTAATTAGAGGGAAAAATGGTATAGCAGGTGAGATAAGATATTTTATCCGACGGATGCAATTATCTGATGATGTTCATAAACTGGCTTGGACACAGCATGGAGCCGTAGAGCTCGTAACAAAATCGTTACTTCCAACTATTTCGCTCATTGGACCCGAAGCTGTAGTGATAAGTTCACCAATGACACCGGATATGGATGAAGTAAAAAATGTGCTATCCTCTTTTATTGATAAAGAATTTTTACCTGAATTTTATTATATTAAAGAAGCCAGCTCTTATATGTTAAGCGGAATTACAAAATTATGTGTTGATTTTATTGAAGAAGAGTAGGATATTTCTAATATAGAAATAAGTCTTTATCTTTTAGTGACAAAAGATAAAGACTTATTTTCTTAAAGTGGTAATTATCAAAGCTATTTACTCATTTATTTCAATAAGATTACTTGTGTACCTGCATTTTCCTTCAAGTACGTCATCGTAAAAGCGTTGTTTATTATCGATATATTCAATACACTCATTTATTTCTGCAATTCTTTTTAACAAATGTTCTTTTGTTTGGCTAAGCATATCTTTACGTTGGGGAATTGAAGTTGGCCCTTGTAAACAATAATTCATATATATTTTTATTTCACTTACGCCTAATCCACATTTTCTTAAACATTGAATTCCTTTTAACCAGGCAATATTTTTCTCATCAAAATTACGATAATTATTTTTATCTCGTTTTACATTAGGAACAAGACCTTCTTTACAATAAAACTTTAATGTTTCATAATTCATACCAATTTCTTTACATACTTCTTTCATCGTACACATAATAAATACCCCTATTTTTGATTTATTTTAAAAAATTATTGACCGGTAGTAACTACCGAGTATTACAATATAATTGTAAGATAAATAAAAAGAGAAATCAAGGAGGATAGAAAAATGAAAGTTATTTTAATTAATGGAAGTCCAAATGCTAAAGGATGTACGTATACAGCCTTAGAGGAAGTATCAAAAACCTTAAAGAGTGAAGGGATTGAAACTGAGATTATTCATGTTGGTCATAAAGATATTCGTGGATGTATCGGTTGTCGTCAATGTAAGACGAAAGGGAAATGTGTATTTAATGATATTGTTAATGATATTGCACCAAAATTTAAAGAATGTGATGGCATTGTTATTGGTTCACCAGTTTATTTTGCGTCGGCAAATGGAACCTTAGTATCATTTATTGATCGGTTATTTTATAGTATGACTGCTGATAAAACAATGAAAGTTGGGGCGGCTGTAGTTAGTTGTCGTCGAGGGGGTAATAGTGCTACATTTGATGAATTAAATAAATATTTTACTATTTCTCAAATGCCGATAGCCTCTAGCCAATATTGGAATATGGTACATGGTAATTCACCAGAAGAAGTACAGCAGGACCTTGAAGGACTACAAACGATGAGAACTCTTGGTAAGAATATGGCTTTTTTAATTAAAAGTATTCAATTAGGTAAAAAGGAATTTGGATTACCGGAAAAAGAGGAGCATAAATTCACTAATTTTATTCGATAAAAAGTAAGACGACAGTATGGTAATGGATTTGTTCCCATATTGTTGTTTTTATTGTAGATTGTGAAGTTCTTTAGTAAGCAAGGCCAAATTATCAATTGTTTTTTTATTAAGAAAGTGTTCAATTTTCTCAACTTGTTCTAGTTCGTTATGACTGTTATTGAGTAGACAGAGAAAGTTATTTAATACCTGATGACGATATATAAAATATTCACCCCATTGTTTACCTAATTCAGTTAACGTGATAATTCCATATTTTTGATATTCTAAAAAGCCTTCTTGACTTAATTTAGTTACCATTTTAGAGGCGGATGAGGGTCTAACATTAAGATTATTGGCCAATTCGTTGATTCTAACGAAGGGTTGTTTTTCTTTTAAGCGAATGATCATTTCTAAATAATCTTCCATTGAAGAAGTTAAGTTACTGTCATTATTCAATTGATAGCCCTTGAAAGTAAAATAGGCATTTTCATCGTTATTCATTTTTTTCTCCTTTTTAGTAACGCTTTACTAGTAATTTAATATTATAGTATTAGGAAACAAAGTTTCCTTAATCTAATATACGATGAGGAGAAATTTATTATGATAGAAAATAGATGTTTAAATGATTTACAAATGGGTGAAGTAGGAGTGATTACTTCATTAATGGCACAAGGGAGTATTAAAAGAAGACTTTTAGATATTGGCTTAGTTGATGATACGGAAGTACAATGTATTTTGAATAGTCCAAGTCAAGATCCTAAAGCTTTTTTGATCAGGGGTGCAGTAATTGCTTTACGGAATGAAGATTGTCAAAATGTTTTAATTAGAAAAGATGATGTGAATTATGGGCTTAACTAACAAATCTACAGGAATTAATGCAAGTGAGACAAAGTTAGTAATAAAAAAACAAAGTAGAAATGATAAAGTTGTTGCCATTGCAGGTAATCCTAATGTTGGAAAAAGCACTGTTTTCAATGGGCTAACAGGCCTTCATCAACATACTGGTAACTGGCCTGGTAAAACAGTTACTAATGCTCAAGGCTATTGTCGAGGAAAAGAAAATTCATATGTTTTAGTAGATATTCCTGGGACATATTCATTATTAGCACATTCAGCGGAAGAAGAAGTAGCACGTAATTTTATTTGCTTTGAGCATCCAGATATAATTGTTGTTGTATGTGATGCAACTTGTTTAGAACGTAACTTAAATTTAGTAATTCAGACAATTGAAATTCATACAAATGTAATAGTTTGTGTTAATTTGTTAGATGAAGCTAAGAAAAAAGGAATTGATATTGATCTTGAGCAATTATCATCTTGCTTGGGAGTTCCTGTAATTGGGATTACTGCCAGAAAAAAGACAGATTTGCATAAAGTTATTGATTCTTTAGATCAAGCAATCGATAGACCAGTTAATTACAAATCCTTAAAAATAGCTTATAGTGATATTTTATTACAAGCAATAAGAATTGTTGAGGAAGTATTGCAAAAGAAAGTAACTACTTCTTTAAGTTATCAGTGGCTTAGCTTAAGATTGATTGAAAACGATCCTTCCTTAATGATTGAAATGTCAAATCAATTAGGACTGGATTACGATGATCAAGAGCTTAAAGAAGCTATCGACCAAGCAAATGAATTATTAGCACAACATGATATAAATAAGGATAATTTACAAGACAAGATTGTTGTTTCATTTATTCACAGTGCTCATTTGATTTGTCAAAAAGTGGTTCACTATCAAAAGCAAGATTATAATCAAAGGGATCGTCAGATAGACAAGATTTTAACAAATCGCTGGACGGGGTATCCAATCATGATTTTATTACTTGCTTTAATATTTTGGATAACTATAACAGGGGCAAACTATCCATCGCAGTGGTTATCGGATTTCTTATTTGGATTAGAAGTACCTTTTAATCAGTTCTTTCATTTTATTGGGACGCCGTTATGGCTTAGTGATATGCTTGTATCTGGGGTATATAGGGTGTTAGCTTGGGTTGTAAGTGTTATGCTGCCACCAATGGCAATCTTTTTTCCATTGTTTACTTTGATGGAAGATTTAGGCTATTTACCAAGAATTGCTTTTAATCTTGATCATGCATTTAAAAAATGCAGCGCTTGTGGTAAACAAGCTTTAACGATGTGTATGGGATTTGGATGTAATGCTGCTGGAATAGTAGGATGTCGGATTATTGATTCACCACGAGAGAGATTAATTGCAATGATTACTAATAATTTTGTGCCATGTAATGGTCGTTTTCCAACCTTGATAGCAATCTTAACAATGTTCTTTATTGGAACCGAAGCAACTATGCAAAATTCTCTATTATCAGCAATATTTTTAACAATGTTAATTGTTTTAGGAATAACTATGACTTTGATTATTTCAAAGTTATTATCTAAAACTATATTAAAGGGAGTCCCATCTTCATTTACTTTAGAATTACCACCATATCGTAAACCTCAAGTTGGCAAAGTGATTGTTAGATCAATTTTTGACCGAACATTATTTGTTTTATCTCGAGCTGTGGTAGTAGCTGCTCCTGCTGGTCTTATTATTTGGTTAATGGCAAACATTAGTGTTGATGGTATGACAATTTTAAATATTACTTCTAATTTTCTGGATCCCTTTGCTAAATGCATTGGTCTAGATGGCGTTATTTTGTTAGCATTTATTTTAGGGTTTCCCGCTAACGAAATAGTAATTCCTATCATGATTATGGCATACCTCGCTAGTGGTAGTTTGATTGAAATGGATAATTTAGTAATGTTAAAAAGTTTATTAGTAGAAAATGGCTGGACGTGGATCACTGCAATTAATGTAATGTTATTTTCATTAATGCACTGGCCTTGTTCGACAACACTTTTAACAATAAAAAAAGAAGCTAATAGTTGGAAATGGGCGATTGTATCTTTCTTAGTTCCAGCTGTAACCGGAATCATAATCTGTTCTATCTTCACTATGTGTGCTAATCTGTTTATCTAAATGATTTTTAATAATAATGAAATTGAACCTCTTAGTTGGATTTCCAACTAAGGGGTGAACTATATAAAGATGATATATGGTTTTATTGAGATAAGTAGCTATAGATGATATGATATTAAAAGACAGGGGTGGAGAATATAAATGACACGTCCAAATTTTAATGATATTCAAAGTTTTGATGAATTTAAACAGTATTATTGGTATCGTGATGAACTAAAACAAATTTGTAAAGAACACGGAATTACTCATACAGGTACTAAAACGGAACTGAATGATAATATTAAAGCCTATTTTAATGGTGAAATAATTAAATCAGTAAAACGAATGAAAATAAGGAAGCAAGATGTGCCTTTAACCTTAGAAACAAAATTATTAGAATGTGGCTTTGTTCTTAATGGACGTTTTCGTGAATTCTTTGGCGAAATTACAAAAACACCTAATTTTAAGTTCACCGCAGATATGGCAACTGCATTGAGAAGGGTTCGAAGTGAGGGGAATGTTAATTTCACGCTCAAGGATCTTTTAGATGTGTATTATGGAAAAAGTGATTATGCTAAATATGATAATTCAGCTTGTCAGTGGAATCAGTTTTTAAAAGATTTTTGTCGTGATGAAAATAATAAAATTTATTATAATAAATTGAAAGCTGCTTCGATATTGTGGAAGGTTATTAGAGATCAGCCAGGAAAGAAAGTATATTCAGCTTCATTATTAAAGAAACATCAAGCTTTGCTAAGACAATATAAAGGGGAAAATAAATGATAAGAGAAATAGTTAGTGATCAATTTAGACTAAGTCAAAAATCACTTCCAGCTGCTAAAGAGGATTTACCGGTTGTTCAAGATTTATTAGATACGATTATAGCTCATGCTACAGGTTGTGTAGGAATGGCAGCTAATATGATTGGTATCAATAAAAATATTATCATTGTAAACGATGATGGTAATTATTTAGTAATGTTAAATCCAGAAATTATAAAAACTATGGGACGTTTATATGAAACAGAAGAAGGATGTCTATCACATATTGGAGTGAAAAAGACAAAGCGATACGAAAAGATAAAAGTAGCATATTATGATGTTGATTTCAAAAAGAAAATAAAAACTTTTAGTAATTATACAGCTCAGATCATTCAACATGAAATAGATCATTGTAATGGAATTTTAATTTAATTAAAGAAGTAAAAGGAATGATATAATTGCAGTTTACTATATAAATATTTAATGGTAATTTTAAATATGATTATGCGCCAAAATGATGATGGAAGGATTATTGTAATTCATTCAGTTGTAATGAAAGATATTTCAGCATATTCTGTTATTGGAGAGAATTCGGCTCATTTTAGACAAGAATGTTTTGGTAATGAAATGATCGAATTGTTGGGATGGTTAAAATGATAAGATTATGAATAAGAAAAACTATGTGATCTCTCCCTTTATTACGTAAGGAAGATTTAGGTGAAGTAAAAAAGAGAGTTTATAAAATTATTAATGGTGAAATCGATGGAAATTAGAAAATATCAGTCTTCGGATTTAAAAGTAATTTGTGAATTGTTTTATGAAACGATCAATACAATAAATAGATATGATTACAATAATGATCAAATCAAAGTATGGTCAAATCGGAGTAATTTTCTGCTGACTCAAGATGACTTTTTTAACTCTATGTATACTCTTGTAGCTGTTGAAAATGAAAAGGTTTTGGGTTATGGTAATATTGATAAGAGAGGTTATTTAGATCATTTATACGTACATAAAGATTATCAAGGAAAACAGATTGCAACAAAGCTATGTGATAAGTTAGAACAGTATTGTAAAGATGTAAAAAGTTTAACAGTTCATGCTTCCATAAGTGCTAAGCCTTTTTTTGAAAAAAGAGGATATAAAGTTATTAAAGAACAGTCAGTCAAAGTAGATAATGTTTATTTAACTAATTATTTGATGGAAAAGACTAGATAATTTGATTTAGCAGTTTAAGATGCCGTTAGGCATCTTTTAATTCGTGATAGATTATTGATTATGAGATAATATAATTAGATTGAGGATATGGATAGTGATTGTCTTTGTTTTAGAATTAACTAAGGATGGTAAAGTAATCAAGCAAGGTAATTTTACTTACAAAATTAGAATATCTTTGTTTTGTTATGATTAGCAATATATACTTATATCGATAAAGGAGTAATTTGAAAAATGAGAATTTGAGTCAAATGGTCTTTTTAAGATATATTTTTATGATGAAGAATCGTTAAGTGATAGAAATGATGAATCAGCTAATTAGGGTGTTATAATAAATTAAATTGTTTAAAGACTATTTTAATCAGGATTAAAAGGAAAGGGGGATTACTGAAGATTTTGCAATTTATTATCAACAAATTATAAGAATAGAGAAAAGTCGTGATGCAATTGCATCATCAGCTAATTCTTTGGATCGGCTCAATATTGTTACAGAGCAAAAAGATTTTTATATTTCTTTACAAAATAATGATCTATTTATTAGTCAAATTAGAAAATTTAAAAGAGAGTTACAGTATAAATAATTTTAATAAAGAAATTAAAATAGTAGAAAATCTTCAAAACAGTTATATATTTGAGGACAAGACTGGGATATGGAATAAAAATAGGGGAACTTTTATATTAGTGCTTATCATAGAAATTTAAATGATTTTATTGAAAACTATTTGTTGAAGGATGAAAATAAATCAAACTGTTTAAACAAATACAAAAAGCTGGTTATCGCTATTGTGGAATTCAGCATGGTAATTTTAATTATTATTTATTTTGCGGGGACGGAACACATATCTTTTAGCTGTATACATTGTCATAATAAAGTTAGAAAATATGATTATTTAGTTTAATTTGTTAAATATCTAAATATTTTATAGCAGTAAGCTAAAAATGGATAATTAAAGATTTTTAGCAAAACAATATTTTTGCAATCGACAGGCAAATACTGTGACTAAGTTTGGTTTTATCAAAGAAATTTATAAGAAGTTATTATATGATGTTCTTGAAATTAACATGAAATAGGGCTATATTCATACATATAGATTGGGGGTATTCAATGAAACGAACAAAATTAGATGATCGAGTATTACCCGAATATACTCGAGGTGAAGAAATTTTTAATATGGTTACTCATATTGTAGGTGGAGTTTTTGGAATTGCCGTATTAGTACTTTGTATTGTTTTTGGAGTATTGCGCCATAACAATTATGGTATAGCTTCAGGAATTATTTATGGAATATCAATGATCTTGCTATATACAATGAGTAGTATTTATCATGGGCTTTCCCCAAATACTAAGAGTAAAAAAGTGTTTCAAATTATGGATCACTGTTCAATTTTTGTATTGATTGCTGGTACTTATACACCTATTGTGTTGTGTTCGATAAGACCAGTAGATTCATTTTGGGCTTGGATGATCTTTGCTGTTGTTTGGGGCTGTACGGTTCTAGGAATCATTTTAAATGCAATTGATATTGAAAGTAATGAAAAGTTTTCAATGATTTGTTATTTAGCGATGGGCTGGTGTATTATCTTTAAATTCAATCTATTGCCGGAAGCTATTGGATATAATGGAATTTGGTTACTTGTGGCTGGTGGTGTAGCTTATACGATTGGTACCGTTTTTTATGGTTTGCAAAATAAGTATCGCTATATGCATAGTATTTGGCATTTATGGATCTTATTAGGAAGTGTGTTACATTTCTTATGTATAATTTTATATGTTATTTAAAAGGTATCATTTTAAAAATGATGCTTTTTTTACGATAATATAGAGAAAATGGGGCTAAAGAGTATCATAATAGTGTGGTATTAATAATTCAATGAGGAGATGATAGGTATAAATCTATTTTATCCATCAATTATTAAGTTTGCTCGTTTTAAAATGCAACCAAAAAGTAATGATATTTTTACTATTCTCGAAAATGTCCACTAAGTAGTTGATATTCCTTATCAAGATGACAGGAATCATAATCATTTACTAGATATTTATTATCCTTAATCCACGACTAAGCCATTGTCTATGATCATTGATGTTCACGGTGATGCCTGGATTTATGGTGATAAAGGAGTAAATAAAAATTTGTAGTTATGCTAGCTGCTAAAAATTTTACTGTTGTGAATATAAATTATACTCTAATACCACAAGCCTCGTTGAAGCAGTAAGTTCAGGAAATTATTATGACTTTAAAGTTTGTTGCTAAAACAAAGAATAAATATTTTTGGAATATTGATCAAATTATTTTTACTGAGTGATTCAGCTGGTGGGCATTTAGCAGGATTGGTTTATGTAATCATAAAACAGCCTGAGCTCTGTAAAGTATATAATGTTCAGCCACCAGAAATTATGATTAGAGAGTTTTGTTACATGGTGGAGATGATTTAATAAGTTTTGACTAACAGTAAAAATTTTGTTTATCAGTAGGTTAGTGTTATGGTTCAGGGAGTTAACAATGAAGATTCAGACATATATCGAAAAGCTTGCCTTATTGATGTAATTGATAGTTACCGCCACTTTCAACACGTATTATTAGTAGTGAGATAACTTACATTTTTAGTCAATAAAGGCTAAAAATGTATTGAAGGCTTATAACTGGTATGTTTGAACCGTGTGTTGCTCTAAGGAAAACATTTAGGACATGTTTTTGAAGTTCTGTATCCTGAATATCTTGAAACTCAGTCAACGATTGAACGAATTAAATATTTTATTAATAACTAATTATAATGAAGGTTTTTAAGTAGTTATTGGCCTTGCATTTTAGTTTAGAAAATGGACAGCGATGATATAGGTGGTTTATCTTTTTTTCTTGTTAAAAATGAGCTAAACTATTATTAACTATAAATAGGAGGGGAAAGTGATGAAAAAAGAAGTTGGATTATTACATTTGGCTGTTATGTTATTTGGCTTAGCCGGAGTAATTGGAAAATTTGTCACACTACCAGCTATTTTGATTACCTTTGGACGAGTATCTTTTTCTTCAATTTTTCTATTAATAATAATTTTAATAAAAAAAGAGAAAGTTAGATTGAGTAATAAAAAAGATTATATTCTAATCATCGCTGCTGGTATTGTTATGGCACTTCACTGGTTCACTTTTTTACAAGCAATTCAATTATCAACTGTTGCAATTGGAACAATTACTTTTTCAACTTTTCCACTTTTTGTGACTTTTTTAGAACCGCTAGTATATCATGAAGAGCTTAGAATAAAAAATATAATGATTGCGCTAACAATGTTTGCTGGGGTAATAATTACAATTCCAGAGTTCTCACTTAACAATCAAATAACACTGGGAATCTTTATTGGATTAATCGGATCTTTAAGTTATGCGGTGTTATGCTTGATGAATCGCTATTTTGCAGGTAAATATACAGGGAGAACGATTTGCTTATATGAACAAGGAATTGCTGCGATTATATTATTACCGTCATTGCTGATAGTTAAAGCTTCAATAACAAAACTTGATTTATTTGCGCTTATTTTTCTAGGAGTTATATGTACGGCTGTTGCTCATAGTATTTATGTCAGTAGTTTAAAGAAAGTAAAGGTGCAAACTGCAGGAATAATATCGGGAATGGAGAGTGTGTATAGCATTATTTTTGCGATATTTTTGTTACATGAGATTCCTGGAGTAAAGGAACTGCTTGGAGGAGTGATTATTTTGGGGGTGGCTTTTTATGCCACTGTTACTAATAATAAAAAGTTTTAGTTCTAATTTGAAATGAACTTCCATTATTTGGATACCCAATGATGTGTACCCTCTTTACTGGACAAATCAGTAAGGAGGGTACACATTACAAGTAATGGAGGTTCATTTTATTATGGCAAAGATTCTTTTATTTCCATTTTTGATATAACTGTTCAACAAGTTTAATTGTTTCAATAGTTTTTTCTTTATTCATGATAGGACTTTCTAATCGACCATTATTAATACATTGATGAATATGTTCAATTTCATAAACAAATTCACTTTGATAAGGAAAATCATAATGACTATGACTGCCATCATCGAGATAAAGATCTAACTGATTAGATTTCCAATAATTAGGAACAACGATATAACCTAGTTCTCCATAAAAAACAGCTTCATTTTTTAATGCCACATTCATAGCGATTGTTGAAGAAGCAAGAATACTATTATTTATCTTCAATTGGAAATTACATATTTCATCTGCTCCAGTAGAGCACTTGATACATGTACCATCAATTGTTAAATTTGGATGATCAAAAAGATATTGGAGATATTCAATTGTATAAGTAGCACTTCCATAAAGAGCACCACCACCTAACGATAGATCATACATCCAGTGATCGTAAGTAAAGCGACCTGGAAACCCAGCCTTAAATTCTAAGTATTTAATTTTTCCGATTATCCCACTATTGATTAATTCTTTAACTTTACTTGTTGTGGGAAGATAGAGAGCCTTTTGTGCTTCTATTAAAAAACAATTATTTTTTTAGCTAATGTGAATAATTCTTTAGCTTCTAAGACAGTTAAAGCAAAAGGTTTTTCTACAATAACATGTTTATGGTGTTTTAGAGCTTTTTTGCAGTTTTCATAGTGTTGACTGTTAACTGTAGGAATATAAACAATATCAATATTATTTGCACAAAGCAATTCATCATAACTGCCATAATAATTTTCAATGTTTAATCGTTTTGCTGCTTTTTTGGCAGTTTCTAAATTTCTTGATGCAATTGCTTGAACATAGCTATCTTGGCTTTCTCTAATCCCTGCAATAAAACGATCAATGATTGAAGCAGTGCTTAATATACCGTATCTGAACATAATAAACCAATTATAGTATAGGATTTTTTAGACAAAAGGACAAATTTGTTTATATTATTTTATTTTTTGAAGACTATAATATAAGTATAGAAGGTGATAGAGATGTTAAGATTTAATGATGATTTTGATTTTCGAAGTGAATTTGTTGGAAAGTGGAATAAAAAGATTCACTCATTAAGAGTAGCAGGAATTATTGTTGCTATTTTAATGATTATTTGTGCTATTCTATGCATGATTTATCCAGTAAAATCAGTTACTATAATTGGTACGATTGCAACCGGGTTAATTCTTATTTTAGGAATTTATCAGATCATTGATTATATAGCGGCACCACCATTATTTCGTGGTCCAGGTGGCCTTGTAAGCGCTATTTGTAATTTATTAATTGGTCTTTTGTTGATATGTTCACCAATTGAAATGACAATTAATACATTTGCTTTTATTTTTGGATTTATTTTAATGGTTTATGGGCTTAATAAGTTGAGTTTTGCTCATCAATTAAGCTTTTTTGGAATTGAAAGTTATGGTTGGGTTATATTTACGGGTATAATCAATGTTTTAGCAGCTTTAGCATTTATTATTGCGCCATTGATGTCAACCGTCGTATTAAATTATATTGTAGCTGCTTATTTACTTGTTGGTGGTATTGCTTTATTGGTCGAAGTAATTGCCATGCATGATTTAAAATTATAATTTTTAGATATTTAAAAAGCATTTCGGTAATCGGATTATAAATTATCGAGATGTTTTTTGTTTGCTTGTTTTTAAGAAGGTGCTAAAATTAAATAAAGAAATGATAATGGAAGCTGCTGTTTTATGTTTTAGTGAAAGGAGTGATGGTGAGTGTTTGATTTTTTTAAAAAGAAAAAAGATCCAGTCGAAGAGTCAGGAAAACTAGAAATGAATAAAGAAATGTTTTTAAGTACGATGAAGGTGATTACAGACTATACTCAAAGAGATGTTATTAAAATTGAATTAAGTAATGATGAGTGTAGTATTTTTGATAGTAAATTTGGGGGATTACCATACTTAGGAGTAGATGACGAAGTACCATTAAGTACAGATAATAAACAATTACGATTGCTGGGGCAAATTAATTTTGCTGATTTACCGATGAATAGTTATCAATTAGAAGCAAGGTTATTGCAATTTTGGGCTATGGATAATGATCTTTATGGTTTAGATTTTGAGAATATGATATCGCAAGCAGAAAGTCGGGTTATTTATTATTCAAGTATTGATAAAACTGTATCTGAAAGTCAGATACTTAATAAATATCATCCTGAAGGTGAGGGTTATTTTCCAATAGTTGATAACTTTAAGCTGCATTTTATTGGTGGCGAAGAAGGAATAAGTATTGGTGATTATCATTTTGATGGTTTATTTACACAAGAATGGAATAACTTATACCCAAATAATTTAATTTCATCATATTATGATTTACCGGATGAAATTTTGTATGAGGATGAATTTAATGAATTTAGCGGTTTTGGGCATAAAATGTTTGGATATCCTGCATTTACTCAAGAAGACCCCCGCAGTAGTGAAAAGTACGATGATTATATTTTATTACTACAAATTGATAGTGTAGGTATTGGTGATAAAGAGATTATGTGGGGGGATAGTGGTATTTGTAATTTCTTTATAACAAAAAAAGACTTAGAGAATAAGAATTTCTCAAAAGTCTTGTATAATTGGGATTGTTATTAAAATCGATGTTCTATTGCTTCTAAGACAGCTGTTAAATCACGAATATAAGCAGCTTGCTGTTTTTTTAAATATCTTTTGACAAAGGGTTTCATGAAGAATTTTTTAGGTGTGATATTTTCTGTAAAATCAATTGAAGTAATACCATTGTGAGATGAAAATAATCCTATCCAGTGACCTTTCATATTACTGTTTTCCATACTGAATTCATAACGCTGGTAGGGTCTAAAACAGGTAATCGTAAAAGTTGTTGGATAACCATTTTTAGTGTATTCGATAAATTGCTCTTGTGATTTGATAATTTCCAGTTTTGAAAGATCACTGCGCCAAGTATAATTATCTAGGGAAGTAACAATATTCCAAATAGTTTTTATATCGTTAGGAAAAGAGGCCTTAATATTTGTAATTACCATAACATAACTCCTTATTTTTTTATAATTGGTAACCAGTATTCGTAAATGGCATCATTTGGATCGGCTTTTAGATAAACTTCTATATCTGGGATATTAGCATATTCATATCCGGAAGTAGGCAACCACTCTGTAATAACACGACGCTGAAGCTCTTGAAGAGTTCTATTTGTTCCGTGACCAGAAAAGATGGCCCAGGTAGCGCTGCCGATATGATATTCTTCAAAATTTTGATTATGATTAGTTGAACTAACAGCAATGAAATAACGCCAGTCTTCGTGTTGATGAATATTGACTCCTAATAATCCTAGCGGAGTCTGATTATTAAGTCGATAAAGTTGGTTAAGGGTTCCATCATTTAATGCTTTGTCCCATTGCTTAGGGATTTGGACAAAGTTTTCTAGTAATTCTTTACTTAAAAGAGAGCTGATTCCTAGGATTTTAAAGCTATCCTTTTTTTCAATTCTAAAACTTAATTCATCAAGACCTTGAATTGAAAAGGTAAATTTTAGAGCTGGGAATGACTTGATTTGAACATTTTTCTTTCTAACAAGTGAGGGTGCAATTCCATGAACTGCTTGGAAAGCACGGTTGAATGCGGTTGGTGATTCATATCCATATTTTAAAGCTATATCAATGATTTTGTCTTCTCCTGTTTGTAAATCAACTGCAGCTAAAGAAATACGTCGTTTGCGAATATATTCTGATAATGAGATATTAGTCATGTAAAGGAAAGTTTTTTGAAAGTGATAACTAGGGCAGCCAGCTATTTTAGCGAGCTGCTCATAATCAATTTTTTCTGTTAAATGATTTTCGATATATTCAATTGTTGTATTTAGCCGTTCAATCCATTCCATTTATGTTACCCTCTTTATTATAACTTCTTATTAATGATCAATCCTCGCTTTTTATATAAATAAAAAGCGAGATTACACTTTTTATTTTATCTTGACTTAGAGCTAACCACAAGATTTATTCAGGATTTAAATGATTTAGAGTATCTTAATAAGATAGTAAACTATCATTTTAAAGTGAAGCAGTATCGTTAATCGCTTTATTTAACTTTTATGCTATAATATAAACATATCTTGGGAATAAATATTGATAGGAGGTAAGATATGAGCGATATATTTATTAAAAATATTCCCCATGAACAAATAACTACATTAGCATCGCAAGTGGAAGTTCAAGCGGGACAAGTAGTTAGTAAGACACTAGCACAAAATGATACTTTAAGTATTACTATTTTTTCTTTTGATAAAGGTGAAGAAATTGGAACGCATGGCTCTAGCGGAGATGCGATGGTAACCGTGCTAGAGGGTGTTGGAAAGTTTACAGTTGATGGTCAAGAATATGTCTTAAAGCGTGGTGAAACATTAGTTATGCCGGCTAATAAACCGCATTCTGTATATGGTCAAGAAGCATTTAAAATGTTATTGGTTGTGGTTTTTCCACAAATAAAATAGTAAAAATAGGAGACTGATCGGGTGAAGAAGACTCTATATTTAATGCGTCACGGGCAAACGCTATTTAATGCTCGTAAAAAAATTCAAGGGTGGTGTGATGCCCCTTTGACAGAGTTAGGAATTAAACAAGCTAAGATAGCAGGAAAATATTTTAAAGACAATAACATCGTTTTTGATCATGCTTATAGTTCAACTTCTGAGCGGGCGTGTGATACTTTAGAGTTAGTCTGTGATTTACCTTATCACCGAGTCAAAGGACTAAAGGAATGGAATTTTGGAATATATGAAGGTGAAAGTGAAGATTTAAATCCGCCGCTGCCATATGGTGATTTTTTTGTCAATTATGGCGGTGAAGGAGAATTACAGATGCGCCAAAGAATTGCTGATACATTATTAGAAATTATGCAGAAGGAAGATCATAAAGTTGTGCTTGCAGTTTCTCATGGTGGGGCATGTCGTGGTTTTATGAGATATTGGCAGGAAACTAGTCAAGTTGACCAAAAAGGCGGCTTGAAGAATTGTTGTATTTTAAAATTTGAATTTGAAGATAATGAGTTCAGATTATTAGAAATTATTAATCATAATTTTGATGAAACGAAAGGTTAAAACCTTTCGTTTTTTACTTGACTTAAAGTTTACTCAAGGGAGTATAATAAAAATAGGAAATGTCGAATTGTAGGAGGATGAAAATGGAAACAGTAAGATTGGGGAGAACAAATATTGTTGTTAATCGAAATGGTTTTGGGGCTTTACCTGTTCAACGAGTGAATATGGAAGAAGCAAAAGTTATTTTAAAGAAAGCATATGATAATGGAATTACTTTTTTTGATTCTGCTCGGGCTTATAGTGATAGTGAAGAAAAGATTGGTGAGGCTCTTAGTGAGGTACGCCAAAAAATTTATATTTCAACAAAAACGATGGCAACGACAGTAACGGATTTTTGGAAGGATTTAGAAACAAGTTTATCGTTATTAAAGACAGATTACATTGATATTTATCAATTTCATAATCCGTCGTTTTGTCCTAAGCCAGGGGATGGATCAGGTTTATATGAAGCTATGCTAGAGGCTAAGAAACAAGGAAAAATTAGATATATTGGTTTAACCAATCATCGTTTACATGTAGCAAGAGAAGCTGTTGAGTGTGGTTTATATGATACTTTACAATTTCCTTTTAGTTATTTGGCTTCAAAAAAGGAAGAGGAACTAGTTGATTTATGTAAAGAAAAAGATGTTGGTTTTATTTGTATGAAGGCTTTGTCAGGTGGTTTAATAGACCGTTCTGATGCGGCATATGCGTATTTAGCGCAGTTTGATAATACATTGCCGATTTGGGGAATTCAAAAAGAATCAGAGTTAGATGAATTTATTGAGTATAATGATAATCCACCAATTATGAGTGAAGAAATCAAAGCGATAATTGCTCATGATCAAAAAGAGTTATCTGGTGAATTTTGTCGGGGTTGCGGATATTGTATGCCATGTCCAATGGGAATAGAAATTAATCAGTGTGCTCGAATGTCTTTGATGTTACGACGAGCTCCTAGTGCAGGCTGGTTGTCAGAACATTGGCAAGAAGAAATGAAAAAAATAGAAAATTGTATTAATTGTGGCAAATGTATGTCGCATTGTCCGTATGGATTAAATACACCTGAATTGTTGAAAAAAAATTATGAAGATTATAAAACATTTTTTAAATAATTAGATATACGATTCCTAGTTAAAACTAGGAATTTTTTAACCAATATTAGAACTATCTTATGTTATAATGAAATTAAAGTGCTTAAAGAAAGGAGAAATTAATGCGTGAGATAGATCGTTTAGTCGAAGAAATCCGTCATTTACAGTTTGATGATATCGAGAAAATGTATCAAAAATGTTTGCAGTTAAAAGAAATAGCACTAGAACAAAAAGATGATTACATATTATGTTTAGCTAGTAATTACATAATCGATTACTATTATTCTTGTAAATCGCAACAAGAAACAGTTAAATTAGCGAATGAGATGTTGGCTCTAAATGAAGAAAAAGGGTATCCAGATTTATTGATGCAGGCTTACAACCTATATGCTATTGCAGTATGTAATAATGATTATTCTCTTGCTACTGGTTTTTATCTCAAAGGATTGAAGTTAGCTGAGCAGTTAAATGACTATATAATGAAAGCAAAATTTAACTGTAATTTAGGAGATGTTTTTGTTAATTTAGGTCAATTTGATTTAGCGTTACCTTATTTTTTAGAATCGCTTGAACAGATCAAAAAGATTTCTCCTAAACTGCCGGAATATAAAATAAAACGTTTTGTGTTATGTTATCTTATTATAATTTATTGTGAAAAAAGAAGATTGGATCAAGCGATTGCTCTAATGGAAGAAAATAAGGATTTATTTAATGATACTTCATTTGATCCGATTGATCGGTTATGGCAAGCATTAAAAGCATTAATTTGCTATGGGCATGGTGATGTAGCAAAAGCTTTAGAGTTTATTGATAATATATTAGGGAATGAGATTCATGGTTTTCGTGCAAATGAAGCAATTTATTTTATTCATCATATTTTATTGTATATTACTTTTGCAATCAAGGATAAGGAGCGGACAAAATGTCTTTATCTTTTATTAAAGGAGAATGATTTTGGTAAAACTGGAATGCGTTATCAAATTGAAATGTTAGAAATGAAGATAAAGTATTGTATTGTTTTTGAAGAAAAAGAACAGTTGCCTAAATTATATGAACAATATTATTATTTGATGCATGAAAATCAAAAAGAAAGTATTGATTTTTGTTTAAATAGTGTTTTATATAAAATTGAACTATTTAAAGCAATGGAAGAAAAAAAAGATATCGTTAAGGAGTCTAGACTAGATGATTTAACTAAGATTTATAACCGACGATATTTTCATTATAAATATAGTGAGTTTAAAAATAAAAGTCGACTATTAGGAATTATTATTTTTGATTTGGATCATTTTAAAGAATACAATGATAGTTTAGGTCATTTAACTGGTGATCAAATATTAAAGGATTTTGCTGATAGTTTACAACAAGATGATGATAGAATAATTTCTTGTCGTTTTGGCGGTGATGAATTTATTTGTATTTGTGTAGATTGTAATGAGCAAATGATAATTAGTTTTATTGAACAAGTTTATAGTAAATTTGAGTTATATGGGTATGATAAAATCACTATTTCATCTGGATATTATAATTCTTTTAGTAATTGTTTATCTAAAGAGGAATTAATTAATAATGCAGATTATTATTTATATTATGTTAAAGAGAATGGAAAGAATGGATACTATGGCTTTTCAATTGAGTGATTGTTTAGACTCGACAGTTAGTAATTTTAATGTATAATATAGTTGAATTAGGAAGATGATAATCTTCCTTTAATATTGCAAGTTGAGGTAGAAAATGAGTATATTAAGTGTGGAAAATGTCAGTCATGATTTTGGTGGAAGAACTATTTTAGAAAATGCAAGTTTTAGATTATTAAATGGCGAACATATTGGTTTAGTAGGTGCTAATGGTGAGGGGAAATCTACTTTTTTAAATATTATTACTGGTAAGATTGCTCCGGATTCAGGAAAGATTGAATGGTGTAAAAGAATTTCAACAGGTTATTTAGACCAACACACAGCTTTACACCCAGGAAAAACTATATATGAAACATTACAAGATGCTTTTAAATATTATTATGATCTAGAAGCGGAGATGTTATCGATGTATGAACAAATGGCTGATTGTGATGATGAAACGATGAATCAGTTGATGGAAGAAGTTGGTGAAATTCAAGAAATTTTAGATCATGGCGGGTTTTATACAATTGATGTTAAAATCAAAGAAGTTGCAGGTGGTCTAGGGTTGAATGATATTGGTTTAGATAAACCGGTTGATGCGCTATCTGGTGGGCAACGTTCAAAAGTTTTACTAACTAAATTCTTATTAGAGAATCCAATGATTTTAATTCTTGATGAACCAACTAACTATTTAGATGAGCAGCATATCAATTGGTTAATCAATTTTTTAAAGAATTATGATAATGCTTTTATTTTAGTCAGTCATGATGTTAGTTTTTTAAATCAAGTTATTAATATTATTTATCATTTAGAAGATGGTGTATTGACTCGTTATAAAGGTGATTATGACTACTATTTACAACAAGTTGAATTGAAAAAACGTCAGTTAGCTGCTGATTATCAA
This sequence comes from Erysipelatoclostridium sp. MSK.23.31, assembly GCF_019125875.1. NCBI lineage: Bacteria > Bacillati > Bacillota > Erysipelotrichia > Erysipelotrichales > Coprobacillaceae > Thomasclavelia > Erysipelatoclostridium sp. MSK.23.31. The sequence continues at coordinate 25,669 of NZ_JAHOCB010000003.1, forward strand.
AAGCAGCAAAAAGAAATTGCTGATCTTGAAGATTTTATCGCACGTAATAAAGCACGGGTAGCTACTCGTAATATGGCTAGTTCACGACAAAAGAAATTAGATAAGATGAATCTTATTTCTAAACCAAAGGAAAAAATAAAACCGACTTTTTCTTTTATAGAAGCTAGAACACCAGGTAAAGTATTATTTGATTGTAAGGATTTAGTGATTGGATATGATAGTCCTTTAACGAAAGAAATGAATCTTGTTTTTGAAAGAAATAAGAAAGTTGCTATTAAAGGTGTCAATGGTTTGGGAAAGACAACTCTACTAAAGACGCTGATTGGGATGCAAAAACCTTATAGTGGAACAGTAGAAAAAGATCCATTTGTTGAAATTGGTTTTTTTAAACAAGAAGAATCTGCAGTTTCCCAAACTGCATTAGACTATTTGTGGGAGGAATTTCCAGATCGAAACAATGGTGAGATTAGAGCTATGTTAGCTAAGTGTGGTTTAACAACTGATCATATTGAATCTTTAATGAAAGTTTTATCGGGTGGAGAAAATGCCAAAGTTAGATTATGTAAGATTATGAATCGTGAAGCTAATGTTTTGGTGTTAGATGAACCGACAAATCATTTGGACGTTGATGCTAAAGATTCTTTACAAAGCGCAATCAAGGCTTTTAAAGGAGCTGTTATTTTAGTTAGTCATGAACCGGAATTTTATTTACCAATTGTTGATGAAGTAATTAATTTAGAAGAATGCTCAACTAAGATTATTTAGAAATGTTCTTTATTTAGAACATTTTTTGTTTTAAATATTTTCACATTTTAAGGGTTGTTGACATATATTATAGTGGTGAAATATATGATAACTATTAGTGTGTGTATGATCGTAAAAGATGAGGAAATGGTATTAGAGAGAGCTTTAAAATCGGTTGAAAGGATTGCAGATGAAATAATCATTGTGGATACCGGATCGACTGATCGAACTAAAAAGATAGCATTGAAATATACTGATAAAGTATATGATTTTGTATGGTGTGATGATTTTGCTAAAGCAAGGAATTATTCATTTTCAAAGGCAACTATGGATTACTGCATGTGGTTAGACGCGGATGATATTATTTCAGATAGCGATCAAGAAGGTTTGATTAATCTTAAAAAAACTTTATCAAAAGATACTTCTGTAGTTATGATGAAATATAATGCAGAATTTGATCAGAATAATAAGCCGACATTTACGTATTATCGTGAAAGATTATTAAGAAGAAAGGATAATTTTTATTGGGAAGGATTTATACATGAAGTAATAAGTCCTAGAGGTAAGGTGCTTTATAGTGATCTTGCAATTACACATAGTAAGGTGAAAAATAGTGATGTTAATCGTAATTTAAGAATATTTAGAGAAAAATTGAATGAAGGGGTAATGTTTAGTCCACGAGAAATTTTCTATTATGCTCGGGAGCTGTTTTATCATCAATTGTATCAAGAAGCAGTAGCTGAATTTAAAAGATTTTTAAATACCAAGAAGGGATGGAAAGAAAATAACATTTCTGCCTGTCAATTTTTAGGCTATTGTTTTTACAATCTTGGTGATATGCAAGAAGCAATAACCTGGCTTTTAAATAGTCTTTGCTATGATTTGCCAAGAGCAGAGATATGCTGTGATTTAGGTAAGTATTTCTTTGAATTGAAGCAGTATGAGCAATCTATCTATTGGAGTGCAGTAGCATTATCGTGTGAGCGTGATGATACATCTGGAGCATTTATATCTCCAGATTGTTATGATTATATTCCCTATATGCAATTATGTTTATGTTATGATAAGCTAAGTAATTATAAAACAGCAAAATATTACAATGAATTGGCAGGAAAATGTAAACCAAATGATCCATCATATTTGCATAATAAATTGTATTTTAATCGTATTGAAAATGATGAATAGAAGTAAAAAAAGATTTAAAAGGGACTAATCCTTAATAAAGGAGTAAGTCCTTTTATTATAATATGATAAACTATTATTTTTTATAAGGCGTTAAGGGTATACGATTTACATATGTATCTAGTAACTTTTTTATTTAGATAATTACTTTAGAAGTTTAATGAAAAAATTAGTCTTTTATTTTTTATGAGATTATTGACACAGTAGTTATTAAAATATTTGCGTATATTATATTAGATCACATAAAGGAGGTGATAAGATGAAAGACTGTAATTATAATGGTTGTATATGGTGTCCATGTTGCCGATGCAGGCCACCAATTATTATTAGATGTCCAACCGGACCGACCGGAGCAACAGGAGCGACAGGGCCAACCGGACCAACCGGAGTAACAGGCGTGATAGGACCGACCGGAGCAACAGGAGCGACAGGGCCAACCGGACCGACCGGAGCAACGGGAGAAGACGGAGCAACAGGAGCGACAGGACCAACCGGACCAACCGGAGCAACAGGAGAAGACGGAGCAACAGGACCAACCGGACCGACCGGAGCAACGGGAGAAGGCGGAGCAACAGGAGCGACAGGACCGACTGGAGCAACGGGAGCGACAGGACCAACCGGACTGACCGGAGCAACGGGAGAAGATGGATCAACAGGAGCGATAGGGCCAACCGGACCGACTGGATCAACAGGAGCGACAGGGTCAACCGGACCAACCGGAGCAACAGGAGAAGACGGAGCAACAGGAGCGACAGGGTCAACCGGACCGACTGGATCAACAGGAGCGACAGGGCCAACCGGACCAACAGGAGCAACAGGAGCGACAGGACCAACCGGAGCAACGGGAGAAGACGGAGCAACAGGGCCAACCGGACCGACCGGAGCAACGGGAGAAGACGGAGCAACCGGACCGACCGGAGCAACGGGAGAAGACGGAGCAACAGGACCAACCGGAGCAACAGGACCAACCGGAGCAACAGGAGAAGACGGAGCGACAGGAGCGACAGGGTCAACCGGACCGACTGGTACAAATGGTGCAAACGGAGATAGAGGACCGACAGGACCAACTGGGATAACAGGAGCAACCGGAGCAACAGGGTCAACCGGACCGACTGGATCAACAGGGGCAGCTGGAGCTTCAGCAATAATACCATTTGCATCTGGTTTACCTGTATCTTTAACAACTATTGCTGGTGGTTTAGTAGGTACCCCTGCATTTATAGGGTTTGGTAGCTCAGCACCAGGAATATCAATCATTGGTAATACAATTGATTTAACCAATCCATCTGGCACGTTAACAAACTTTGCTTTTACAATGCCAAGAGATGGAGTCATCACTTCAATCGATGTATTCTTTTCAACAACAGCAGCATTATCATTAGTGGGAAGTACAATTACGATTGAAGCAAAATTATATGAATCAATTGCTCCAAACAACACTATGACTGTAGTGCCTGGAACAACTGTAACATTAACGCCTTCACTAACAGGTGTAATTTCTATAGGAACGATTTCTAAGGGAATATTAACTGGCTTAAATATTAATGTTCCGGCGGGAACAAGATTAATGCTTGTTTTAACTGCACGGGCATCTGGATTGAGTTTAGTCAACACTGTTGCAGGTTATGTAAGCGCAGGTGTAGCAATAGACTAGCTAAAAAAGGAGTCTCTAATAACTTATAATAAAAAATATAGTTTTTGTGAAATGTAATATTTATGATTATAGGTATCTCGCAGTTAAAAAGTTCTTATTAAAATGAAGTGCACCCCAAAGTTTGATATATACTTGGAATCTTGGACATGTATATTCAAATGAAAGGGGTGCATCTTAATATGTAAAAATTATTTAAATAATTCGTTTATAAAAATATTTTTAAAATCATAAAAAGTGTTTTATAGATAAGAATATAAGACTATGTCAAGTATTATACTATTTAAATAATTACAATCAAATTAAAGGGAGTAGTTTCTATTCAATTCAGAAATTACTCCTTAATTTATATTAGTATTTAATTTATTGCAGAAATCTTTTATTTCTGCAATTGATAAGTTTGATTACACAAAGTGTTAGATAGCCGCAAAAAGTATTTTTATTTTGAATTATTAGTAATATTGGGAGTTCTCTTATAATCTAATTTTATAACAAAATATTAAATAATAGTTTTTTATTATATTATTGAGATATAAGAATTATTTTCTAGTTTTAGTATTTACATATTTTTGTGCAATTTCTTTGATTGTTTCAAATTGACCTTTAGCTGCCAGTTTGTTTAACTCTCCTCCAATGCCAATAGCATCAATACCAGCATTAAACCACTCAGCTGCATTATTTAGGTTAACACCACCAGTTACCATTAAGGAAACATACGGTAAGGGCCCTTTGATTGCGTTAATATAGTTAGGACCAAAAGCACTTCCTGGAAATAATTTGATAATTTCACAGCCATATTCCATAGCAGTAATGATTTCTTTAATGGTCATACAGCCAGGAATATAAGGAATACCATAGCGATTACAAATTATAGCAGTTTCTTGATTAAAAGCTGGTGATACTATATATTTAGCTCCAGCCATAATAGCGTTTTTTGCAGTTGGTGCATCTAAAACAGTTCCAGCACCAATTAAAACAGTATTATTATTTTGATAATCACTTGATAATTGTTTAATAATCATGTCAGCATTATTGTTAGTATAAGCAATCTCAATAGCTTTTAAATTTCCTTTAATACAAGCGGTGGCTGTTTGGTGACCTTCTTCATAACTTGTTCCTCTAATTACTGCAACTACACCTTGTTTTTTTAATTCAATAATTGTATTTGATTTAGTCATAATTTTCTCCTATCTTGATATTTCCTGTTTTGATTTTAATAAATTATTTATTCATTAAAATCAATTTATAAAGTAATAATATTTCTAGCTAGTTAGTAACATCGACTTATTACTAACTTTTTTTACATTCAGTAATATAGATTTATCATAACTTGTTAATAATATTTATGCAGATATTTTTATAATACTGCATAAATTTAGGAGGTTTTAGTTTATGACAAATATTTATGGTTATGCAAGAGTTTCTTCAAAAGACCAAAATGAAGCAAGGCAAATTATTGCTTTATCACAATTTCCAGTAAAAAAGGAAAATATTTATATTGATAAGTTTAGCGGTAAGGATTTTGATAGACCCAAGTACAGTGAATTAATTAAAATATTGAAAGAGCAAGATATTTTAGTGATTAAAGAGATTGACCGTCTAGGCAGAAACTATGAAGAAATCTTAGAGCAATGGCGAGTCATTACAAAAGAAATAAAAGCAGATATCGTTGTTTTAGATATGCCACTACTAGATACTAGAACAAGAAAAGAAAATCTTACAGGGACATTTATTGCAGATCTAGTACTTCAAATTCTTTCATATGTAGCCGAAACCGAACGACAAAGTATCAAGCAAAGACAGCGTGAAGGAATCGAGGCTGCTAAAAAAAGAGGCGTAAAATTTGGTAGACCATGCATTCCTATTCCAGTAGAGTTTTATGATTTAAAGGAAAAATGGTTAAATAAAAAAATCACCTCAAGGGAAGCAGCCACTACTATTAATGTTTCTCAAGATACATTTTTAAGATGGGTTCATTTGAAGTGATGATTATTATGAAAATAGTAGACTTTATCGTTCAACAAATGTATAATGAAAATTGACAGATAGTACATCAAAATTAATCATAGTAGAAAGAAATTTGTGTTTTTTATAGTTTTTTCGTTAAAAATAAAGCTTTATCTTTTCGAATGAATAAGTCTACTTTATGCGGACGAATTTGTACTATGTGCAAGACAAGTATAAACACAATTTTACATTATTAGTACTAGAATTATTGAGGAGGGATGAACGAATAAATGAGGACACAGTTATGTTGTTTAATTATAAATTTGTTTATCTGCTTCTAAGCTGAAAGTAAATTCAATTAATGAAAAAGACTAAAAGTCTAGTTGGCAGAAAATACGGTAAATTACTCGTCTTGGCTGAAACAAATAAATTAGAAGCTCGATATAAAGTATGGGAATGTAGATGTGAGTGTGGAAAAATAACATTTGTTAATACAAAAAAACTGAAACGAGGGACAATCACTAATTGTGGCTGTATTCCTAAAAACAAGGCTAAAAAAGGACAGAAGTTTGGCGACTTATGGCAATTTCTCCAACAGAAAAAAAGAACACAGAAGTTAGTGAAACTGGGCTAATGCACGGGCAGTATGTCGGTTGTGGGTGTAGAAAAAAGAGATTACTGAAAGTGTTTATAATAATCTTCATTTAGTTGATGGTACATGTATAGAGTTTATTAACTCACAAAAATTAAAAAGAAATAATACTAGTGGAGCATGCGGTATTTATAAACTGAAAAATAATAAATATCGAGCTAGTATTGGTTTTAAAGGTAAACGTTTTGATTTAGGAACATATTCAAATTTCGAATCGGCTCTAGAGACTCGAAGAGAAGCTGAAGAGCTGGTTTATCAAACTTTTATTATTGCTTATAAACAGTGGAATTTAAAGGCTGCTGATTTACTCTGGTTCCAGCAAAATCCGTTTATTTTTGAAGTTAATAAGGTCAATGGGAAATTACAAATCAAGCGGAGTCAGGATAAAGAGAAGAAATAGATATATGACTTGAAAGGATGGTTAATTATGCAAAAAGATATTTTTGAAGATGCTGTAAAACTTATGCGGTGTTACTTTATTTCAGATTTACGGATTTTGAAGAAAGAAGTATATGAAATGCTGTATATTGTGGATTTTAAACAATATGATATACCGAATTTGCAGCAATTTTTTGCTTATGTTTTTGATCGAGAGATTTCAAGTTATGAAGATATAGAAGAATTTTTATGGAATGAATCAACTTTATAAATAATAAACCATCTCTTGATTCTAAGAGATGGTTTATTATTTAGTGATTATTTTTTTGATAGTAATATAATGAGTATAGAAAAAGTAAAATACAAAATATAATATAGAAAATAAATAGTTTATTTTGAATACCTCCAGATAGGATAATCAATGAGCCGATAGTTGCTAAAATCGGGCAAACTAAACCTTTAAATTTACTCTTAATTTCCTTATCAAGATACATTTTAAATACCCTTATATATAATAAAGTATAGAAGATATAGGATATTCCGATAGCTCCCTCAGATACATCACTATTATATAATAGGTTGTATTTAGTACATAAATAATGGACGAACATCCAAATCGTACAAATAATCAAGCTACAGATAGCTGAATTTAAAGGCATTTGAAAACGTTTATCGATTTTACGCAAATGTTTAGAAAAGGGAAACATATTTTTACGTAAAGATAATGAATATGGCATGCGAATATAGCCAATGACTAAACCATTAACAGTTCCAATAACCGAAATAATTATAAAAATGATAATCATTTTACTAAAGGCTGGACCAAATAAATTTTGTGCTGCCAAACTGACATGACGATCCCCCAAAGTCATAACTACTTCAGGTGTAACATAACATGAGATACCAATAAAGTATAAAACATAGATACTTAAAACGATTAATGGGCCTAGCATTAATGCTTTAGGCATATTTTTCTTAGCATCTTTTAGTTCATGAGATATAGAAGTTGTTACGATCCAGCCATCAAATGAATAGGCAATGGGACCAAGGGCAGAAATCCACCCAGTACCACTTAGTGTATTGATACTAGTATTTGCTAAACCATTAATAGGATCACCAAAAATAATTCCCAATATTCCTAAAATAAATAAGGGGAGTAGTTTTATTAGGGTTGTACTATTTTGGATAAAAGCACCAAATTTTGGTAAAAGAATATTGTAAACAAAACAAAGTAGTAAAAAGATATAACCAATTAAAATTTCAAATTCTAAACTGGCTTGTAAATTAAATAATATGTTTATATAAACTCCAATGACCCAAGCTACAACAGAAGTAATTGTAGGATAGTAAACAAAGGTTTGAAACCAGCCCATAGCACATGCAACTTTACGAGTTAAAAACATTTCAGCATATGAGATTAGCCCCCCAACTTTATCAGTGCGAGATGCTAATTCACCGATTGTAAGACAACCAAAAATGATTGAAATTGCGGCTAAGATAAATGATAGCACGCCTAGTGCAATACTGCCGTTTGTAGCAATTAAAACATTATCACTTTTAAAGAATATACCCGAGCCAATACAAATTCCAACAATCATTGTAATGGCTGTAAATAATCCATATTTTTTTGTTACATCATTATTATTGTTATCCATTTTAAATCTCCTCTAACATCTTGAAATATTGTACTAAAAACTAAACAATATTAAAAGTAATATAATTTATTATTTTAGCTGCTGGAAAAAATATTTAAAAAGTTAAATATGATGAATGAGTAATTTTAACTGGGATAGTTTTTTTTGTGTAATATTTGCTTATTCTTATAAGCATGATAAAATAGTTAAAAAGGAGAGAATGATGATGGTAAAAAGGTGTTCATGGGTAGATGAAAAGTCAGAAATTTATAAAAATTATCATGATCATGAATGGGGTGTACCGGTTTATGATGATGAAAAATTATATGAGATGTTCTTATTAGAAACATTTCAAGCAGGATTATCATGGATAACTATTTTAAAAAAACGAGAAGCTTTTAGAGTGGCATTTGATAATTTCGATGTAATTAAAATAGCTAACTATGATGATAAAAAAGTAATGGAGTTATTAGCAAATGAAAAAATAATAAGAAGTAAACGAAAAATTGGTGCAGCAATTAATAATGCTAAAATTTTTATAAATATTCAAACTGAATTTGGTAGTTTTTCTGACTATCTTTGGGGTTTTAGTAACCATCAAATTATTAAAAATAAGGATAATAATTTTAAAACAACAACGAAGTTATCTGATGATATTTCGATGGATTTAAAAAAAAGAGGAATGAGTTTTGTAGGCTCAATAACTATTTATTCATATTTACAAGCAATAGGTATTGTTGATGATCATGAATTAGAATGTTTTTGTTATAAGCATTAAATGGAGCTGGTTTTATGGGGTAAGTATTGTAAATGAAAGGAAATTAACTGTCATGGATTTTACTGGTATTTATGAGTTAGAAAGTTTTTATAAGCATAAAAATATTAATTGGATTGATTGTTTAGATATTAAGGGGACACGTGGTTATTGCAGTGAGGAGGCAAAAGCGAAGATCATTAAAAGAATAGGTGATTATCTGCCTGCAGGAATACATTTTATTGATTCAGGTAATTTTCATTATGTAAGTGAATTTTGGATAAGGAAGATAAATTATGATTTTATTTTAATAGTCTTTGATCATCATAGTGATATGATTAAACCGATGTTTGGGGATATTTTAAGCTGTGGATCATGGATCTTAAATGCTTTAAAAAATAATCAATATTTAAAACAGATCATTTTGATTGGAATTGCACAAGAACAAGTTGATTTAATCGATCCTAAGTATAGGGAGCGCGTTATTTATTTGTGTGATAATGATCTTGGTGATTTAAAAGTTTGGAAGATAATTGATGAACTTTTGAAACAATATCCTGTTTATTTTTCAATTGATAAAGATGTTTTAAGTGAACAAGTAGTCACGACTGATTGGCAGCAGGGGCAGATGCGGTTAATTGAATTTAAATTAATTTTAGCAGATTTAATTAAACGTGGCGATGTTATTGGGATTGATATATGTGGTGAATGTTGTAATGAAGTTGCCATGTTAAGTGAGATAAAAAATGATGATTCATTAAATGCGCAAATCTTAGAGTTTTTAAAATGTGAATTGGTAAAATAGGAGATTATTATGTGTGGCAGATATTTTTTAGAATTAAAAGCCTTGATGGAATTGGAAGAAAGAATTGACTATACATTTGAACGTGATTTATTAATTGCTAAAGATTATTATCCAAGTAATATTGTACCAATCATTATTGATCGAGATAATAAATTAGAATTAAAAAAGGCAAAATGGGGCTTTAGTACTTTTGATAATAAATTAATTATTAATGCGCGAAGTGAAACTTTATTGGAAAAACCATTCTTTAAAAAAGAAGTGATTACTCATCGTTGCCTTATTCCAGCTAGTGGCTTCTATGAATGGGACGGTCATAAACATAAGTTCACTTTTGAAAACGAAAAACGATCGTTATTGTTAATGACAGGAATTTATCGAAATGTTAACGGGCAAACAGAAGTGACTATTGTTACAACAAAAGCAAATAAAAGTATGTGTGAGATTCATGATCGAATGCCATTGATTTTAGAGGAGCATTTAAATCATGACTGGTTAGAAAATCGTCATATTGAAGCACTTTTAAGGACAGTACCACAGTCTTTGACGATTACTTCAGGTTTTTTGCAAAGTAGTTTATTTTAGGCATATGATTTGTTATTTTGATATTAGAACAGTATACTTATGGTGTGCCTAATACAATATTATAGAGTATAAGTTTGATTATTATTAGAGCTATAGCTATGAAGTTGTACACGACTAGCTATAGTTTTTTAGTTTCGTTAAAGTAACTAGGTTACAAAAAAGTGCCTTCTTTCATATAAAAATCAACTAGTGTATATTAAAGACGAGCGGAGGTAAGAGTGATGAAAGTTAATGATTATTTAAATGAACTTAGAAAAATAAAAGATGTAGCAATGGCAACTGTAGACAGTGACGGCTATCCACAAATTAGAATCATCGATGTAATGGCTGTGGAAAATAATAATTTGTATTTTTTGACTGCTCGGGGGAAAAACTTTTATCAAGAATTACTTGATAAAAATTTCGTTTCATTAGTTGCGCTAACAAAAGATTATGCATCGATTCGTTTAAAAGGAAAAGTTAAAAAAGTCAGTAATCAAAAAGAATGGTTAGAAAAAATATTTATTGATAATCCGAGTATGAATGAGGTTTATCCAGGTGATAGTCGTAATATTTTAGAAGTATTTTGTATTTTTGATGGTGAAATTGAAATATTTGATTTATCAAAAGTACCAATTGAACGTTCACAATATGATCTTTGTGATAATCGAATTTTTAATAAAGGATATCTGATTAGTAATAGGTGTATTGCTTGTGATCGCTGTAAGCGTGAATGCCCACAACAATGTATTAAAAGTGGAAGCAAGTATAAAATAATGCAAGATCATTGTTTACATTGTGGTTTATGTTATGAAAACTGTCCGGTGCGGGCAATTGAGAAAGTAGGTTAGATTATGTTAAGAGATATGCTATCTTTATTACAAGAAAAAGGGGATTTCTTTTTAAAATTATTAATTGAACATATGCAGATATCGCTAATTGCAATTATTATTGCGACTGTTATAGGCTTGATTTTAGGAGTAATAATCAGTGAATATAAAAAAAGTTCTAAAACAATTTTAGGAATTATTAATTTTATGTATACGATTCCCTCTATTTCACTATTAGGTTTTTTAATTCCTTTTTCTGGAATTGGTAATAGTACCGCAATCATTGCATTAAGTGTTTATGCATTATTACCAATGGTGAGAAATACATATACTGGAATTATTAATATTGATGATAATATTATTGAAGCTGCAACGGGGATGGGATCAACACGTTGGCAAATTTTATACAAAATCAAGTTACCGTTGGCACTTCCAGTAATTATGTCTGGTTTTAGAAATATGGTAACTATGACAATAGCATTAGCAGGGATTGCTTCTTTTATTGGTGCCGGTGGTTTAGGGGTAGCGATATATCGAGGAATTACTACCAATAACACGGCAATGACTTTGACAGGTAGTTTATTGATTGCAATACTTGCATTAATTACAGATATAGTATTAGGCTTTATTGAAAAGTTATTTACCATTCGAAAAGCTACTTTAAAATCTAAAAGAAAGTATGGCTTAGTAGTAATTGTGACAACTTGTGCAGTCTTGATCATATCAATGATTTCAGGCAATCTTAATCAAACAGTAACTTTAAATATTGCTACTAAGCCTATGACGGAGCAATATATTATTGGAGCAATGTTGAAAGAAATGATTGAACAAGATACGGATATTGAAGTTAAGATTACTCAGGGAGTAGGAGGAGGAACTTCAAATATTCAACCAGGAATGGTTAGCGGTGAGTTTGATTTATATCCTGAGTATACGAGTACGGGTTGGAATACAGTTTTAAAACATGAAGGTTTTTATAATGAAACAATGTATGAACAGCTAGTTAAAGAATATCAAGAAAAATATCAATTTACCTGGACAGGGCTGTTAGGGTTTAGTGATGCATATGGTTTAGCAGTAAGAAAAGAGATTGCTGAGCAGTATAATTTAAAAACTTACTCAGATTTAGCAGGAATATCTAATCAATTAGTTTTTGGAGCTGAATATGATTTTTATGAAATTCCTGAGGGTTATGATGCACTATGCCAAAAATATAATTTTACTTTTAAGAATACTATGGATTTAGACATTGGTTTAAAATATCAGGCAATAAATGAAGGTAAGGTTGATGTCATGGATGTCTTTACAACCGATGGTCAACTATCAACAGCAAATGTTGTTGTCCTTGAAGATGATCAACAATTCTTTTCAACTTCGATGGGGGCCTTAGTTGTACGCAATGAAATTCTTGTACAATATCCAGAATTAAATAATGTTTTTGATAAACTTACTGGTATTCTCAATGAAACAAAAATGGCACAATTGAACTATTTGGTTGAAACAAAAGGACAAGATGCTGAAGATGTGGCTCACGAATTTTTAGTTAGCATTAATTTAGTGAAATAGGAGGAACATATGGATACAGCTATTGAATTTAAACATGTAAAAAAGGTTTATGGTGAAAAAGTAATTATTGATGATTTTAATCTAAAAATTACACCTGGTGAGTTTTTAACTGTAGTTGGTAGTTCAGGGTGTGGAAAAACCACTATTCTAAAAATGATCAATGGTTTAATAATTCCTGATGAAGGACAAGTTCTTGTACATGATCAATGTACACAGGCAGTTGATTTAATTGAATTAAGAAGAGGAATTGGTTATGCAATTCAAGGAAGTGTCTTATTTCCGCACATGACAGTAGCTCAAAATATTGCTTATGTGCCTAACTTATTAAATAAAAATGATAAAAAAAGAACTTATGAAGCACTATCAAAATGGATGAAAATAGTAGGGTTAGATGAAGAGTTAATTCATCGATATCCTAGTGAATTAAGTGGTGGGCAGCAGCAACGAGTAGGGATTGCTAGAGCACTAGCTGCTTCCCCAGATATTCTTTTAATGGATGAACCATTTGGTGCTGTTGATGAAATCACACGGTCTACTTTACAAGATGAGATTTTAAGAATTCATCATCAAGAAAATATCACGATTATTTTTGTAACACATGATATTAATGAAGCTTTGAAATTAGGTAGTCGGGTTATGGTAATGGATCAAGGTAAAGTCGTACAATTAGCATCACCAAGAGAAATTTTAGAACATCCTAAAACAGAATTTGTTAGAAAATTAGTTCAGCGTAAAGACGATTTTCTTCAATAACAGCCTTTTGGGCTGTTTTATTTTACTAAATCGATAAAAAAGTAAAACAATCGATTATAATGAAAGTATAAAAAATAATTATTAATGCACCCGTTGAACGTTTTTAATCGTATTCATAGTGGAAGGGATCGTTATGGAAAAAGAAAGATATGAAGAAGTTGTATATCAGTATAGTGACATGGTTACTAGAATTGCTGTTATGAATGTTAAAAATTATGATGATGCTAAGGATTGCTATCAAAATGTATTTATGAAATTATACTGTTACAACAAGAAATTTGAAAGTGAGGAACATTTAAAAGCTTGGTTGATTAGGGTAACTATCAATGAATGTAAAGATTATCAAAAACAATTTTGGAAAAGGGAAATTGATATTGATAAGTTGATTTTAGGTCAAGAAGATCAGCGTTTAATTATTCTACCAATTGTAATGAATATGCCAAGTAAATATCGTAATGTTTTATACTTGTATTATTATGAAGGATATTCAACTAATGAAATTGCATCTATTTTAAAAGAAAATCACAATACGATAAAATCACAATTAATTAGGGGAAGAAAATTGTTAAAGAAAAAGTTGGGAGATGATTTTTATGAATAAATTTAATGAATTTGACTTAATAAAAACTCCTAGAAACTGGATCGATGAAGTGACTGCAACTAATTTTGAACCGACAAAAAGAGCGAAGGTGATTAGAATTAAGTATATATTTGCAATTTTTTTAATTGTTATGACAATAGGAATTTCTTCATTGGGAATTACTTATGCATTTTCTGATTCATTTCGTACTTGGTTGAGTCAGCGATTTAGCAGTAATTTGAAAATTAGTTCAGCTCTTGAATTTTCTTCAATCAACAAAAATACTCCCACATTAAAACTAGATTATGGGCATTGGCGTACTGAAAATGAATTTTTTGGAATCATTGATGAGGATTATAATTTTCTTAAAGTTTTTACGTTAGAAAATGAACAAATAAGAGAATGTCCTATTAATGAGTATTACGGGAGTATAGCTGGTCATGAATTCAGTTTTAAATATGCGGATTATCAAGAGCGAATAGTTGCATTTGATTTTAATGGATGTATATATAGTGTTTTGCCTAAAATTATTAATAATGATATTTATGTTTGTGTCGATATTAATGATGGAGAGCAGCGTGCTTTAAATATTGCTAAGATTAATTTAGAAAGTAAGCAAATAAGTTTTATTACTAATGATAATATTTCAGTAAATCCAATTACTTCACCACAACAAACTAATATTTTAATTAATAAGAGTGATCAGGGGTGGGAAAATTATAATATTGAAACTGGAGAAACCAATCTCATTAAAAATATCGATCCATATATGCATAGTAATTGTATTACTTTTATTGATGAACAGACTGTTGTTACTTATGATGAAAATGGACATTCTTATTTAATTAATATTTTAACAAATGAAGTTAGAACGTTAGATAAATATCCTTTGGAAGGAACGATTGTCAATATTGAATATAGTGATGAAACGATTAAGTTAACAAATATTATTACAGGCGCTGTTTCAAGAATTGATTATCATTTTTATGGTACTAATTATATGGGAACTTATTGTAGCATAGATTATCTTGTTTTATTTAATAATGAAAAACTTTATCTTTATGATATTGAAAGTAATCAGTTAGTTGATTTGGATCCACAAAAAGAATTAGATGAGCAATTAAAAGAAGTAATGATCATTGATCAAAAACATTTATTAATTACTACAGATAAAAGGGCATATATAGTTGCTAATGTAGGGAATAATGGATAAAATATAAGTTAGTGTAGTGGAGGACTTATATGAATAAAAAATATATTTTGTTTGATTTAGATGGAACCTTAACTGATCCGATGAAGGGGATTACTAAATCAGTACGTTATGCTTTAAATTATTATGGAATCGAAGTTAATGACTTAAATGATTTGTTACCTTTTATTGGACCACCTTTAAGAGATTCTTTTCAAGAATTTTATGGTTTTGATGCTTTAAAAGCCGAAGAGGCAGTAGTTAAATATCGCGAATATTTTTCAACCAAGGGAATTTTTGATAATAAAGTATATCCGGGAATTGAAGTGTGTTTGCAAACTTTGAAAGATCAGGGAAAAGTATTGTTAGTTGCTACTTCAAAGCCAGAAAAATTTGCTAAAGAAATTATAGAACATTTTGGTTTAGCTAAGTATTTTGATTTTGTTGGCGGTAGTGAGTTTAATGGACGAGAAAAAAAGGCTGAAGTAATTGATTATGTTTTAACAGCAAATATGATTGATAAAGATGAAGCGATTATGGTTGGGGATCGAAAGCATGATGTGATTGGAGCCCATGAAAATGATTTACCTTGTATCGGAGTGTTGTATGGTTATGGGACAAAAGAAGAATTGATGGCTTGTAATAGTGATTATTTAGTTGCGGACATTAATGCATTGCAAGAATTACTTGGATAATGGAAGAAATTACTGTTTATTCTTTGGACTATTATCAAATGTCCAAAGAAATAAAAAGAGAAATTGTACATCTTTTACATGTTGTTTGGCCTAGTGATGATTGTAATGATGCCCATAACGAAGAACTTACAGTGCAGTCATTCTATATCATGAAAGATAATCAGGTTGTTAGTTACGGAGCAGTTCTTCGGATGGAAACAACGATAGATAATGAAAAATATCAAATTGGTGGATTGAGTTGTATTGCTACCTTGCCAAATTATCGTAGGCAGGGATTAAGTTCAAAAATAGTTCAAACAGCGACTAAATGGATTGAGGATAATTTAGATTTTGGAATTTTTACGTGTAAACGAGAGCTTGAAGATTTTTATGCTTGTAATGGCAAATGGCAGGTGGCAAATAATGTTGTTTTAATTGCTAATCGTGATAATAATGCTCTATCTAGTAATAAACTTGCAGTTATTGTACTAATACGTCTTTTTTCAAATAAAGCTCAAGTTAATGGACAAAAAATTTTAAATGCGAGAATTTATCTGGATTAATCTCATTAATATTGTTTCCTTTATAAACTGACATTACTAAACTTTCAAAACCACCCCAACTATAGGCTAAAGTAAAATGTTCTAATGAATCGATAAAACGTTTAATGATTTCTGGATTTGCATCTTTTAAGACAACCCCTAATAAACTACCATATCCTTTAAGATATTTATGAGCAAGTTCGCTTTGTTGCTCTCCGTTACAAAGAGGATGATAAATTCGTTCGATTCGAGGATCCTCTTGTAGAAAATTAATTACTTGTTGAAGTGTTTCTTGTTGTGATTTTAGACGAACCGGTAATGTTCTTAGACCACGAAGTGCTAACCATGCATTCATTGGTGACATCGTTGCGCCTAGTAAAACTTGTCCAAATTCAACTATTTCATCAATAATTTTTTTGCTGGAAATTACGACTCCACCGACTATATCACTATGTCCACCAATATATTTGGAACATGAGTGAATAACAACATCAATTCCATGAACTAATGGATTTTGTAATAATGGTGTTGACCAAGTATTATCGATTATCGTGAAGATACCTTTATCTTTGCTAAATTTACTGATTAGTTCTAAATCTAACATCTCAAATTTTTGTGATGATGGACTTTCAAAATAGATGATACTGGTATTGTTTTTGACATAATCAAAGATTTCTAAAGTATCACTGACATCAATTTTAGTACTTTCGATTCCAAATTTTGATAATTGTTTGATTAATTTAACTGATGAGCCATAGACTGTATTAACAATGATAATGTGATCACCAGCTTTTGCTAAGGTTAAAATTGATGCTGAAATAGCGCCCATTCCTGAGGCGAACATTTGAGCTGCTTCGCCTTTTTCTAAACGTGCTAATTTTGTTTCTAGTAAATTAAGTGTTGGATTCCCGTCCCGTGTGTATGTATAAGCAAATTCTTCTTTAGCATTCACTTTCACATAGTGGTCAAAATTTTTAAATTTAAATGATGATGTTAAAACAATATCTGGACTAATTGGACTATAGTTGTCGAAATCTAACTCATCAACTTCTAAACATACATTTTCAATATCTTTCATATTCGTTCTCCTTACAGTTAAATCTTAACCGACAAAATGGCGAATGTCCATTTTTTTTCATATATGGCAAAAAAAGAATGTACATAAAATTGTACATTCTTATTGCCATGGGTTAATAATATATTTACCTTTATTTCTTAATTCTGGTTTTGAAAGAATATCGGCTAATTTATCTAAACTGCAAATATCACAAACCATTGAACTAACATCGATTTTTTTACTATTGATTAAGTCTAAAGCTCGTTGTTGAGTATATGGGTTGATGAAAGAAGCTTTAATTTCAATTTCCTTTTGGAAAATTTCAAATGGTTTGATAGCCACTTCATCATCAGGTTTAGTTAGCCCAAACATCATTACTACAGATTTATTACCAGCTAAGCTGATTGCTTGTTTAATTGTTGCAGGTAGACCAGCACACTCGATAACAGTGTTGATACGATGAATTCCTTTATCAGCTAAAAGAGCTGGAATATTGTCATTGATTGGATCGACGGTTAAAGTAGCACCCATCTTAAGCCCCATTTCACGTTTAACAGCAACTGGCTCTGACAAGATAATTTCATGAGCACCAGCTAATTTTGCTAATTGAACCATTAACAAACCAATCATGCCACCACCAATAACAAGAACTGTACTAGCCGGAGTAATGTTGCACATGTCAAGACCATGTAAGCAGCAGGCAACTGGCTCGGTCATTGCCCCTTCTTCAAATGATGTTGTATCGGCTAGTTTATATACTTGAGATTCGTTGACTGCACAATATTGGGCAAAACCACCATCCCGTGTTGTTCCGATGCCAATCATATCTTCACAAAAATGACCAATACCACTACGACAATAGTAACAAGTTCCGCATAGTTGATTAGGATCCACACAGACACGATCACCAACTTTTACATGTTTTACTTCATGTCCCACAGCTTCGACGATTCCAGCAAATTCATGTCCTAAAATAGTAGGAGGAGTAGTATTTGCTGCTCCTTTATCACCCTCATAAATATGGACATCAGTACCACAAATTCCACAGGCCATAACTTTGATTAATACATCTTGATTACCTAATTGTGGCATTTCTACTTCTTCAACCTTAATATCATGTTTTCCGTAAAATACTGCACTTTTCATTTTTCTTCCTCCAGACATCTTATATAAAATAGTTTTATAAAAGTATTTAATGTAAGTATAAATGATGATTAATATGATGTCAACGGTTTTAAAATATATTATTTTTTTGAGCTAACTCTTTGATGTAAAGTTGAAAACAAATTAGAGACCTTGAAAAAGGTCTCTAATAATTATATTTAACGATTATCAATTTTCTCAGGATATAAATCATGATTAGCTAAACGGTTGAAAGCAATGGTTTCCCACTTTGTTTCTGGTTTTCCATAATTACAATATGGATCAATTGAAATACCTCCACGTGGTGTAAATTTTCCCCAAACTTCAATGTATTTAGGATCCATTAATTTAATCAGGTCTTTCATAATGATATTCATACAATCCTCGTGAAAATCACCATGATTCCTAAAACTGAATAAATACAGTTTTAATGATTTACTCTCTACCATCTTTTGATTAGGAACATAACTAATATAGATAGTAGCAAAATCAGGTTGCCCTGTAATGGGGCATAGACTAGTAAATTCAGGGCAATTAAATTTTACAAAATAATCATTTTCAGGATGTTTGTTATCAAAAGTTTCTAATACTTCAGGGGCATAATCATCTTTATAAACAGTGTTTTGATTACCTAATAAGGTTAAATTTTTTGTCATTTTTATTCTCCTAATAATGGATCTTTGATTCCATTTTTCAAAAAAGCATTTTGGCGGTCAATACAAGTACCACATGTGCCGCAAGGGGTATCATTTCCTTCGTAACATGACCAAGTTAATTGATAAGGTACGCCTAATGAAAGACCGATTTTAACAATATCTGCTTTGGTCATTTCAACAAAAGGGGCTTTGATTTCCAATTGATGGCCACTGCCTTCATAAATAGCTTGGTTCATCGCATTATTAAAAACTTTACTACAATCAGGATATGCGCTTCCAGCTGCATCATCACTATGAGCACCATAATAAATAATATTACAGCCTTTAGAAAGGGCAATGCTAGCAGCGCTAGATAAAAATAAACCATTTCTAAAAGGCACATAAGTAGAAACAGGATTGCCATCTGTTTTATTTAATTGCTCATTGTACGATTCGTGGGGAATCTCATTATCTGAATGTTGTAGTAATGAGCAATTACTATAAGTGAAGATTTTTGCTAAATCTAAATACAAGTGTTCAACTTGATAAAATTGGGCAATTTTATTTGCGGCTTCTATCTCTTTGGTATGTTTTTGACCATAACTAATTGAAAGAGCAACTACATTGTCCTTTCCGTGTTCTTGGATTGCCAGTGCTAATGCAGTGGTGGAATCAACTCCACCACTAAATAATACTAATGCTTTCATCTTACTACTCCTTAATGTAAATAAATTTGCAGCTTACTATCAGTTTTAAAACGACCGGTTAGAGTACTTGTGACAGTAGTGCTATTAACTTTTTTGATTCCACGAGATGACATACAGCTATGTTTACCTTCAATGATTACAGCGATATCTTTAGAGTTTGTTACTAGACTAATAATTTCAGCAATATCTGTTCCGATTCGTTCTTGAAGTTGTAGACGTCTCGCTGCCATATCAGCAATCCGTGCAATTTTACTAAGACCAATTACTTTACCACAAGGAATATAAGCAACCGTAACTTTCATGTCATACATTAAAGCGAGGTGATGCTCGCAATAACTAAAGATATCAATATCCTTGATTACAACAACCTCTTGATTATCGAAGTCTAAATCGTCAACAAATGTTTTATCAAACATCGTTGCAATTTCTAGATTACTATAGTTCATTCCAGCAAAAACTTCGCCATACATCTTCGCCACTCGTTTAGGCGTATCTTTTAATCCTTCGCGTTCTGGATCATCACCTAAGGCTTTAAGAATACCGTAGATGTGTTCCTCTATTTTTTTAGTATCAATCATTTTAGACACCTCTTTGATTAATATCCCAAATGAATTTGTGCATTTGTAGTTGCATATTAATACCATTTAGATGATGTTTGACCATATAATCGACGATCATCCGTGGTTCAATCTTACCAAAGACTGGGCTAAAATAAACTTTGGTACGATTGACAAGGTCATAAGTATCAATTATTTCTTTTGCTTTATTTAAATCACTGAGATTGCTAACTACAAATTTAACAACATCATTTTTAGTCAAATATTGATAGTTATTTAAGCACATTTCATTTTCCATTGTACTGCTAGGTACTTTATAATCTAAAGTAAAGATTGGTCGAGTTTCTTTAATAAAGGGTTTAATATCAATACTACCATTAGTCTCAATTTCAACACTAAAACCATTTTTAAGCAGTAAATCAATTAAATAATCAATATTTTGTTGAAGTAATGGTTCACCACCAGTTAAAGTGACATTAACGACTTTATTTGCTTTTAAATAATCTAGGATATTTTGAGCACTTAAAAGTTCATAATTGCTATTTGAATCATTAGCATACCTAGTATCACAATAACTACAATTTAAATTGCAATAATGAAAACGAATAAAGGCGGCTAATTGACCTGCACGACTTCCTTCACCGTTAATACTAATAAATTTTTCAACAACCTTATAATTATTCATAATTTACCTCGATAACTTGCACAGTTATTTGGGGTTTCATATACATCAAGACAATCAACTAAATAATTTTTACTTAAAGCCTCGTAAATATACTTAGCTAAATTTTCAGCAGTTGGACGAAATGGTAAGTTGATTATTTTGAAATTTTCATCGATCAGTGCTTGGTATAGTTTTTCTGATAAACTGCCTGTTTCAATAATTAAAGCATGATCAAAACTATCTGCGATAATTTTTAAATCTTTTTTTAAATCTCCAAAATCAGTTACCATTCCTTTATTTTGGGGATCTTCTAGCAGTTTTTCACTTTTGATAGTTGCAATGACTTTCCAGCGATGACCATGAATATTAGCACATTTACCATGATAACCAGCTAAAAAATGTGCACTATCAAAACTTTGTTCCGTTTTTAAAAAATACATCTTTCCTCCTTCTATACCATCAAATAAAAAAGCAGGCTCACTAAAAAGCCTGCTTAAAAACAACATAAAAAGCATAGCCCTAGTTTTGTTTATAGACAGGATGGTACAAATGAACTGTCTATAGTAATAGTATCTTAAATTGGAGGATTGTCAAGAAAATTGAATAAACTTAATAAAATGCGTAAAAATATGTAAAGAAAAGTTAAGAATTTGTTAACAATCTTTGCAGTATGTAAATTTTATGTTAAAGTAACCGTGTAACAGGGGGAATAAGATGGAACTTACAGATTTCTTTGCTATGTTTGGTGGTTTAGCGCTATTTTTATACGGGATGACGATGATGTCAAATGGTCTCGAATTAGCAGCTGGAAACAAAATGAAAACAATTTTAGAAAAACTTACGACGAATCGCTTTCTAGGCGTTGGAGTAGGAGCAGTTATTACTGCAGTAATCCAATCATCATCTGCAACTACAGTCATGACTGTTGGGTTTGTTAATGCTGGGTTGATGAAATTGGAAAATGCGGTTTGGGTAATTATGGGTGCTAATATCGGTACTACAATTACAGGTCAATTGATCGCAATTGATATTACAGCTTTAGCACCAGTTATTGCATTTGTCGGTGTTGCTTTAATTGCTTTTTTCAAAAGTAAAAAACTTGATGCAATTGGTGGTATTATTGCGGGACTCGGAATTCTCTTCATGGGAATGGAAATGATGTCTAGTGCGATGGTACCGCTTAGAAGTTCACCGGAATTTGTTAATCTTGTCACTACGTTTGAAAATCCATTAATCGGTATTTTAGTTGGTGCTGGATTCACAGCGATAATTCAAAGTTCTTCAGCTTCGGTTGGGATTTTGCAAGCTTTAGCGATGAGTGGCGTAATTACTTTACCATCAGCAATATATGTATTATTTGGTCAAAATATTGGTACATGTATTACTGCCGTTTTAGCTAGTATTGGAACAGGGCGTAATGCAAAACGTACAACGATCATTCATCTTTCATTTAATATTATTGGAACGATCGTCTTTGTTTTTATTAGTATGTTAACACCGTTTGCATCATTTATGCAGTCATTGACGCCAACAAATATTCCGGCACAAATTGCTAATGTACATACGGTATTCAATGTTGTTACAACATTATTATTGCTGCCATTCGGGGCGCAGTTAGTTAAATTGTCATATTTGGTTTTACCTGAAAAAGAAGGTTTTGAAGATAAATTATCTGTTAAGTTCTTGGATAATAGTATCTTTACCAATGATTATCACATTGGAACTAGTGCAATCGCTAACACACAATTATTTAATGAAACACAAAATATGTTAAATATAGTTCAAAAAAATGTTCAAAGAGCTTTTGATTTAATTATTAAGTATGATGAAAAGACACATGAAAAATTATTAAAAGATGAACAATATATTGATTATTTAAACAAAGAAATTATTCAGTTTACAACCAATGCTATTTCTAATGAATTTCCAATCGATGATTCTAAATCAATTGGCTTATTCTTAAAAACGGCTGGAGATTTAGAACGAGTTGGAGATCATGCGGTTAATATTGCTGAACGTGCTGAGAAATTATATAGTGAAGATGAACATTTTTCAGATGAAGCGATGAGAGAAATTAAAATTATGAATGACCTGACAAGAAATATCTTAGAGGAATTAAATGTCTTAAATCGCGATGAACTTCATAACATTGTTGAAAAAGTTGATGTTATTGAAGATAGTATTGATATTACAACACATGAATTTTCACTTAATCAGTTAAGACGTTTGCGAGATAAAAAATGTACGCCGGAACATAGTGCATTATATACAGAAACATTAATTGATTTTGAAAGAATTGGTGATCATGGTTTAAACATTGCCGTTGCTTTTGATGAAATAAAAGATGATTTAACAGAAATGGCTTAACTAGCTGCTTATGCAGCTAGTTTTTTTATAAAAATAAAATCATATTGAAAGGGTAGATGATCTTATTTAATAATTTATTTAATAGACCGGCACGATTATTAATAAAGAGTTCTGTTATTTGATAACTCTCAGTATCTTGATAATCAATAGGTGTTATCTCTTTTGAGTCAAAATTAAGTATTTTTGCCCCAGGGATTCCTAATAGGATCGGTGAATGACTAGCAATAATAAACTGTGAGCCCTGCTTTGCTAATTCATAAATAGTAATTAATAAAGTTAGCTGGCGCTGGGGTGATAATGAGGCTTCAGGTTCGTCAAGAATATATAGACTATTCTGATTAAAACGATTTTGAATCAATGTTAAAAAACTTTCACTATGTGATTGCTGGTGTAATGATTTACCACCATAATAGCGATAGGGATTAAAAACATTTTTTTCATATCATTCTAATTGTGTTGCGACATTATAAAAACTTTCTGCCCTTAAAAAGAAGCCTTCATCAGGACGACGATAACCACGATCAAGGATTATTGCATGATGCAAAGATGAATGAGTATTGTTAGTGTGAAAATTAAAGTTCAAAGTTCCCCCCCCTCAGGGTTAAAGCCATATTTAATAGCGATTGCTTCTAATAAAGTGGATTTTCCTGTGCCGTTTTCTCCAACAAAAAAGGTAATCGGATTATCAAAAATCAAAGTATTTAATTGTAGCAATTGTATTTAGATAACTGTTTCGCTCGATTAAATCATGATCAATAGTTATACGATTTATAAAATAGGTACTCATTTCATCACCTCTAGTTTAATCATAATACAATTTATTGTGATAATCTATTTTTAATTAATAGATAGTACATATTTTAATGATATAATAAAAGAATAAATAAAGGTGGGAGGATATATTATGAAGATTGATCGGACATATGCAATTTATTTTTCACCAACTTACACTTCCAAGAAGTCAGCTGTTAGTATTGCTCGTGGACTTGAGGGAGAGTTAAGTGAAATTGATTTAACACTAGAAGAAACGATTCCAGAGATGACATTTAGTCGTCATGATATTGTAGTTTTTGGTTTTCCGGTTTACGGTGGAAGAATTCTTCACGAGGCTTTGGAACGGTTAAAATCATTTCGGGGTGATCATACATCATGTGTAATTACTGTTACATATGGAAACCGTCATTATGATGATGCATTATTAGAATTATTTAATACTGTTAAGGAGCAAGGATTTATTCCTATTGCTGGTGCAGCTTTAGTGGGTGAACATACTTATGGTCAAATTCAAGTGGGTCGTCCTAATCGTGATGACTTATATCGTGATGAATTGTTTGGTAGTTTGGTGCGGCTAAAAATTAAAGATGATAATTTTTCATTTGTTTCAGTACCAGGGAAATACCCATATAAAGAAGGAGGAACTGGGGGAAAATTTCGCCCAGAAACTAATGAACAGTGCAGCGGCTGTGGGGTTTGCGTCAATATGTGTCCTACAAATGCTATTGATATAGAAGATTGTAAGACAATTAATAATGATTGTATTGCTTGTTTTAGATGTATTCGTATTTGCCCAGTCCATGCTAAGAGTATGAATAACAATCAAGAATATCAAACATTTGCAGAAAGTTTTAGCAAGAAACTGGCAACACCTAGGGAAAATGAATACTTTATTTAAATTTTTGAGTTTTTTATTAAGCTTTAAGAGATTTTAAAATGTCAGAAAGATAGGCTTTTATGAAACTGGTGAGAAAATTATTTTCTTGCTAGTTTTTCTATTTGTAATCTATGTATAATATATCTATGAAGATTAGACGGAGGAAATAATAATGAAAAAATTAAATTGGGGAATTATTGGCAGTGGTGTAATTGCTAATGAAATGGCTCAGGCTTTGTTGGATGTAAATGGGGAGATATATGCGGTTGGACATCGTGATATGAATAAAGCAATTGATTTTGCAATGAAATATAAAATTAAAAATGCTTATGGAAGTGTTGAGGAATTATTAAATGATCCTGATGTTGATGTTGTTTATATTGCAACACCCCATAATAGTCATTATGAAATCATGAAACAGGCTGTAGCAGTGAAAAAGCATGTTTTATGTGAAAAAGCAATTACTGTAAATGATCGTCAATTGGAAGAAATTGTTGCTTTAGCTAAGAAAAATAATGTTGTTGTACAAGAGGCTATGACAATTTTTCATATGCCGCTATACAAAAAATTAAAGGAAATGGTTGCTGCAGGAGTAATTGGAAATGTAAAAATGATTCAAGTCAATTTTGGCAGCTGTAAAGAATATGATGTTAATAATCGTTTCTTTTCAAAAGAATTAGCTGGTGGGGCATTATTAGATATTGGTGTTTATGCAACAAGTTTTGCCCGGTACTTTTTATCATCAAAACCTAATGTTGTAATTACAACTGCTGATTATTTTGAAACTGGGGTTGATGAACAATCAGGAATCATTATGAAAAATCAAGATGGTCAAATGGTTGTAATGGCTCTAACAATGCGTGCAAAACAACCGAAGCGTGGGGTCATATCAGGAGAATTGGGGTATATAGAAATTAATAATTATCCGCGGAGTAATCAAGCAACGATAACTTATACTAAAGATGGTCATCAGGAAGTCATTGAATGTGGTGATGATAAACAGGGGCTACAATACGAAGTTATTGATATGCAAGATTATATTATAAATAATCTTGGTGAATATGAATTACAGTTAACTCGGGATGTAAGTTCACTGCTAAGTCAAATTCGGACTCAATGGGGAATGATTTATCCATTTGAATAATTTAACATTTAAGAGGGGATGATGATTAAGAATTATTATGCATGATTAGTGTACTGATTTTTGCTGATATTTTCATTGTTACATTTATTAGTGTGGCACTTCAACATCAAATGAAAGCTCTAAAAATATATCGACTTATAAAAAACAATTGTTAGTTTTAGATAGCAGTGATAATTTTTGGAATGAGGAACGAATAAAAAAAGTAGAAAACCGTTATTATGCGATTTAAATGTCATGGTCAAATCAAGATCATGAAACATTAAAAGATTATTTGCCCCCACATTGTTAGAAAAATGGGAAACTAAGAAGGAACGTATAAAAAAGATTAAATTATTGGATATGGTTGTTGAACTATACGATAGAAAATGATAATGAGGATTGTTTGTGGACTTATATTGAGGAGAAAATAGAGTAATTACGTGTGAAACAAAAGCTTTTGTAGAATACTGGAAATTTATAAGAAATAGTAATAATATATGTTTAGATAAGTTTGAAAATTGATTGGAAAGAATTGTTATGAAAAGTTCAAATCAAAATTTGAATATAGTAATAGGGTGTTTGAAAAGGTGCTATTTAATTATAAAATTTATCAATTTTGTATAAGTAGTCTTGGGAAAACTGTGAGCAGGATAGTTTTATGATATATTATTTAAATTTTGAATAATAAAGAATAGACGTGTGAAATATTCGCACGTCTATTTATATAGATTTGGTTTGATTATTTTGTTATGAATGATGCGTTCAATATATTCATATACAGTAATACTGCGATCGTTCATTGCTAAAACTAAATGGTAGGGATCTTTAAAGTCTTTTACATGACTTTTAAGAAGATTAGCTAACTCAATAATATGCTCATTATTTGAAGTTAAATCTGTTTTAATAACCATCTGTTCATTAATCTTAAAATAAATTGGATGAGCGACTTCACTTCCAAATGAGTGTATTCTAAATGTTTGATTATACCATCCAATTTCACATTTTTTAATATCCTTAAAGGCAATTTTATCTTGATACATTTCTTTATTAAAAAGCGTATTAATAATTAATTTAAGGATATTAAAATAACTTGTTGATTTATAATAATATATATATTGATTATCATATCCATGCTGGCGGTAAAATAACGCTCTTACAGTGAAGATGAAGTAAGTGATAAAGAAAATTATTCCAATTGTAATGATGGCTGGAGCCCAATAAGGACTATTTAAATTTTTGGCCCAAGTACTTTTAGCTGCGAGTAAGACAATGATCAGCATGATACTCCATAAACCAGCTAATAATAATAAAGATAAGATTTTTTGTTTAGATGCTTTTGTAGATAGTGTTTTCATTTTTTTAGTTTCCTTTCTGTAAAAGAAATAGCATGTTTTTTTAACACTACAAGTAAATCTTGATATCTTCTTCTTGAAATAGCAATATCTTTATTTTCGTAGTTTTTCATAATTACATTTTCACTGTTTAAAGTAATTAATCTAAAGATATTGATAATTGCTGAACGTGAGATTTTAAAAAAGGTTTTTGGAAGCATTTTTTGTAGATATTCAAAGTTTTGAATAAAAATGCGATATGTTTTGTCTAATGTGTTTAGATATGTCATGCGATTTAAATATTCAAAATAAACAATATCATTTGTTTGGGTATTGACGATGCCCTGATCACTTTTAAATAGTAGTAATTTTCGTTTATCAAGATAATCGATGATATCTTGAATTGCTGGAACAAATTTCGCTTTAATATCTTGATAGCGCAGATAGCTGGAAATATTAATACCTACTGCATCGAAAATAGTTGAACCGTCTTTTGAGATAATTAGTACAAGCATATCATTATTATTTTCAATTAATGTTTTAGCATAATTGATTCCTTGATTATCAAAAGAATCTTCAATAATACAGAAATCCATTTTTTTTGTAAATAACATTTCCTTATCATGAATCTCAATGATACGATATTCACTGTCAATATTTTTAATGATTAGTTCCTTTAATTGTTTGATCACACTATTATCAACAACCATTAATCCAATTTTTTTCATTTAGAAATCTCCTTTATTACTTGCAGTTATCTTTTACACCTTTATTATAGGGGCTTACTTTTAGTATATTTTAATTATTGTATGAATGGTATAGTTTATTGTATGAATGGTATAAAAAATATCTTTTGGACAATAAAATTAGTGATTTCTCATTACTTTTCGCTTGTAAAGTAGTAAAATTAAAGTATAGATAATGACTAAGATTAGGAGGAGGTGCAGATCATGCGCAAGAACATTATTACAATTAGCCGTGAATTTGGTAGTGGCGGTAGAACAATTGGTAAAGAGGTAGCAAAACGATTAAACATACCTTTTTATGATAAGGAATTAATTGAAAAAGTAGCTCGAGAGAGTGGATTAAATGTGAATTATATTGAAGAACATGGTGAATATGCACCATCTAGTAATCCTTTTGCTTATGCTTTTTTAGGTCATTATATTGATGGGATGTCAATGAATGATTATATTTGGATGATGCAAAGAAAGATTATTTTAGAATTAGTGCAAGAAGGACCATGTGTAATCGTTGGGAGATGTGCAGATTATATTTTAAGAGATCGAGATGATTGTTTTAATGTCTTTATTTGTAGTGATCTTGATAAAAAAGTGGAACGGATCGTCAGATTATATGGGGAAACAGATGAGAAGCCTGAGAAACGTTTAGCTGATAAAGACAAAAAAAGACGAGCAAATTATAAATATTATACTGATCAAGTTTGGGGGTTAGCGCAAAATTATCATTTATGTTTAAATAGTGGTGAAATTGGAATCGATAAATGTACTGAGTTGATTGTTGATTTAGTTAAATAGTAGTTAAGAGAAAGTAACTATTACTTTCTCTTTTTATGAATTGAAGGATTACATATGCTATACTGTATTGGAAAACATTATAATAAAAAGACGATTATTTTATTATGTTAAGAACTAAAAGATAAAATAATATGAGGATAAGTAGATGATAAAAGCAATTTTTTGATATTGATGGAACACTATTGGATCATGATACACACTTAATGCCATCTAGTACTTTTGAAGCATTAAAAAAATTACGGAAGAATGGAATTAGATTATTCGTTGCTACTGGGCGGCCACCTAATAATCTTAAAGTGATTCAAGATTGTTTCGAGTTTGATGGTTTTCTCACAAGTAATGGACAGTATTGTTTTAATCATGAAGTGGTTATTCATGAAAAATATATTGAAAGAGAAGATATTAGAAATTTATTACCATATATTAACAAAAATCAGATTCCCGTATTATTTGTAGAAATAAATGGTAATTATAGTAATATCCAAAATTATCGTCTTGATGAAGCTGCTAGATCACTGAATAAAGAGGGCTATCCCATTAAAGCTGTTAATGAAATAATTGAAAGTAAGATAATTCAACTAATGGCATATATAGACGAGACTAAAGATAGTGAACGATTATCATATATGCCTAATTGTAAATCAGCACGCTGGACATCGCTCTTTGCGGATATCATCCCTATTGATGGCGGAGAAAATAAGGGAATTGATCAAATGATAAAGCACTATCAAATTAATTTAGGTGAAGTAATGGCATTTGGCGATGGGAATAATGATATTGATATGTTAAAACATGTTGGAGTTGGTGTTGCTATGGGGAATGCTAATGATTTTGTTACTGACACGATTAATGATGATGGCATTTTTAAAGCATTAAAAAATTTGAATTAATTTGAAAGGGTGAAAATGATGGAGCAAGAATTAACAAAATTCTTAACTTTTTGGGATCATTTAAATGAAAACGAAAAAGAGTTATTAAAACAAAATGCCACTCTTCAAACTTATGCTAAAGGCATAACAATGCATCGTGGTAGTGATGATTGTTTAGGTGTGGTTTTAGTGAGAAAGGGTCAATTGCGGACATATATGTTATCACCAGATGGACGTGATATTACACTATATCGTTTATTTGCAGGTGATGTATGTATTCTTTCGGCATCATGTGTTTTAGAAACGATTACATTTGATGTTTTTATTGATATTGAAGAAAATAGTGAAATCATTACAATCACGGCAACTTTATTTCAACAATTGGCGAAGCAAAATATTTATGTTGAAACATTTGGGTATAAAATGGCAACCAATCGTTTTTCTGATGTTATGTGGGCGATGCAGCAAATTTTATTTATGTCTGTTGATAAACGCTTAGCTATTTTTCTTAAGGAAGAAGCTGAAAAGAATAATTCTTTAGAGTTAAAAATTACTCATGAACAAATCGCTAAATATATGGCGACGGCTCGTGAAGTTGTAACTAGGATGTTAAAATATTTTAGTCAAGAGGGTATTGTAAAAATATCACGAGGAAAAATAACAATAGTTGATAAACATAAATTAGATAAACTAACTATTGGTTAATTATGGAATAATCATTATGATTATTCTTTTTTATTCAAGTTAATTAATTTTTTTTCAAGTAATTATGAATTGAAATTCAAGCTGACATTAAAGATAATAAATCTATATCAGTAATAGTAATTTGTTATATAAAAAATAGCTATACTGCTAGAAATAGAATGGGAGGAAGAAGTAATGTTACGAAAAGATTTTTTATGGGGTGGGGCAGTTACAGCTCATCAAAGTGAAGGTGGATATACACTGGATGGTAAAGTACCAGCGGTTTGTGATTTAACAGTTACCGGTGAATATTCTGATTTTAAAGACGGAATCGATAGTTACCATCGTTATGAAGAGGATTTTGATTTATTTCAGGAAATGGGATTTAATGCTTATCGTTTTTCACTTGATTGGTCACGTTTAATGAGCGATGAAGGAGTATATAATGAAAAAGGATTTGTGTTTTATGAACATTTTATTGATGCACTGCTTAAAAGAGGAATTCAACCAATTCCAACTTTATATCATTTTGAAATGCCAGCATTTTTATATGAGAAGTATAATGGATTTTATAGTCGCAAAGTAGTCGATATATTTGTAGAACTGTGCAAAAAGATTGTTGATCGTTATCATGATAAAGTTGAAAATTGGATTATTTTTAATGAACAAAATGGAATTTTACAGAAAGGGCCAAAAATGTTTTTTGGGGCAGTTTGTCCGGATGGAGTTGATACTCAAACGTTTGATAATCAAATTATGCATAATACTTTGATTGCTCATAGTCTTATTAATGAATATATTCATCAAAAAGGTGGTAAGGTTATGGGAATGGCGACAGTGGTTCAAAGTTATCCAGAAACTTGTCATCCTCTTGATACACTTGAAAGTATGAAGGCTCAAAGTGAAGCTTATGTTTTTTTAGATGTTTTTGCAAGGGGACATTATAATTCATATTATTTTGCAAATATGAAAAATGAAGGAACAATGCCTGAAATCTTAGATGGTGATTTAGAAATATTAAAGAAAGGGATTACGGATTCACTATCTATTAGTTATTATATGTCGACAATTTCACATTATGGTGAGGAGAGTCTAACAAATATTAATGATGTTGTAATTAAAAAGAATCCTTATTTGGAAATGTCAGAATTTGGCTGGACGATTGATCCAACTGGTCTTAGAATTACTTTAAGACAATTGTATGATCGTTATGAAATGCCAATATATATAGTGGAAAATGGTTTTGGTTATAATGATCAAATAAATGCAGATGGCCAAATTATCGATGATTATCGTATTGATTATATGAGGAAACATCTTGAGGAAATGAAATTAGCGATTCAAGAAGGTGTTGATTGCCGTGGTTACTTGTCATGGGGACCGGTTGACATTTTAAGCAGCCGGGCACAAATGAAGAAAAGATATGGTTTTATTTACGTCAATCGTGAAAATGATGATTTAAAAGATATGCGTAGAATTAGAAAAAAATCATTTGCCTGGTATCAACAAGTAATTGCATCAAATGGAGAAGTACTATAATCGAGGAGCATGTGCTATACTATTTAATGAGGTGAAACAAAGATGAAAGTGACGATGAAAGATATTGCTAATAAATTAGGAATTTCAATTAATGCCGTTTCAATTGCACTAAATGATAAACCTGGTGTCAGCGATGAAATGCGTTTAGAAATTTTAAAAATGGCTGATAAAATGGGTTACATTAATCAAAAAAGACAATATCTATCAGTTTATTCTAAATCAAATATTTGTATTTTAATGCAAAGTTATTATGCAGATACAGGACACTTTTATTCGATTGTTTTACGGTCAATCGTTGAACAAGCAAAAGTATTTGGTTATTTTTCAATTTTAAATTATTTTGAAGAAGGGCACTTCGTAGTACCTGAATGTATTGAAGAAAGGAAAGTGGCTGGAATATTAGTTGTAGGCAAAATATCTGATAGTAACCTGCTGCTGCTTAAAAATATTGGTGTACCCGTTGTTCTAGTAGATTTTACATCATTATGTACACCGTGTGATTGTGTTTTGACGCATAATAAACAAGGTAGTTATATGATGACTACGCATGTTATTAATAAAGGGTATCAACGGATTGGTTTTTTTGGAGATCTTGATTATTCCTTTAGTTTTGAGGATCGTTTTATTGGATTTAAACAGTCACTGTTAAAGAATAATATTGTTAGTTATTCAAAGGTTGATGAATATATTCAAAAATATTCTTTTCTACAAGGAATTGAAGAATATGTTTTAACTAATCAAATTGATAAAATAATTGAAATTTTGAATACTAAAAAATTACCAGAGGTCTTAGTATGTGCAAATGATTCTAATGCATTTGCTGTGATTACTGCGTTAAAAGATATGGGCTTAAAAGTCCCCAAGGATATTAGTGTCGTTGGATTTGACGATACACCGTTGTGTGTTAAATCAGTACCGCAGATCACAACAGTTCAAGTTCAAAAGGAACTGATGGGCGAGGTGGCGGTATCTAATCTAATTGATCGGATTCATCGTAAAGATAATATTCCGATGACACAATTATTAAGTGTGAAAATAGTTGAACGAACGTCTTTAAAAATTTAAAGACGTTTTCATCATTTATAATTCAACCATATTCTACTGATTATAAAGGTTTATAAAAAACTTTTTCAAGTGATTTTTCGTTGAAATTCAAGTGATAATAACTAAAAATAATAGATGTAGTAAGCGTTTTCAATATTATTTAAAAGGAGGATATTATATGATTAAAAAGGCATTGAGAATAATCCTGTCATTAGTTATGTCTTTTGGGCTTGTTTTAAGTTCCATGAATGTAACTTATGCAAGTGAGAGTGATTTTGCAACAATCAAAACGCGTTTAAAAGATTACTTTTTAACTTTAGACACGATTGATGATGGGTCAAAAGTAGAAACATGCTATGTTTCAAAAGCAAAAGATTATCTTGATTTGATTCAAGAAGATGGTGCTTTTGGGGATGTTGACTACAAAGCGACATCAAGTGCTGCTAATGGAACAGCATGGTCACCTTATTTAGCTCTTGATCGTCTACAAGCAATTACAGTTGCTTATCATAAAGAGGGAAACGCTCTTTATCATGACGAAGAAGTAATTAATAAGCTAAATAAAGCAATTGTTTATTGGGGAAAAATGAATCCATCTTCTTCTAACTGGTGGGAGAATCAAATTGGAGTTCAATTAAGATTTTCTAGAATTGCTTTATTTATGGAAAGCATTGTAAGTAAAGATGCAATGGATATTATGCTTAATAAATTATTGGAAAAAACACCAGTTAAATATGGTACAGGTCAAAATAATTTATGGTTTGATCAAAATTATGTTTATTACGCAATTATTACAGAAAATGGGACTAAACATACCAATTCTACAGGATTTAAGAAATTAGATTTAAAAGAACTTGTAGATGATTATTTAAGTTATTGCTTAGTTGTTCAAACTGATGATAATACTGCTGAAGCAGTTCAGGTTGATAACAGTTTCTATATGCATGGTAGGCAGTTCTATTCTAATGGATATGGAATGTCAATGTTTAGAGATATGAGTTTTTGGATTTATATGCTAAGAGAAACTAGTTATGCATTTGAACAAGATGTCATTGATTTAATGGCTGATTATATGATTGATGGGACAAGCTGGACAATCAGAGGAGATATTATGGAGCTTTACCTTGGATATCGGCCATATGATTATGATGTTGGCTATGATAACTATGCAGCAGAGTATATCGATCCACTTAAGAGAATGATTGAATCAGATCCTGATCGAGCTGATGAATATCAAGCAATCCTTGATAACATCCAAGGAAAAAATACAGTTAATGGAAAAAATGGTAATTATTATATGTGGCGTTCTGGTTATGCTTCTCACATGCGAGATGGGTACGGAGTTAATATTAAAATGGACTCTAACCAAATCATCGGTGGTGAATGGCGTGGCAGCTGGTCAGGTTATGATAAAGACGGAGGACAATTAATTTATTGGACATCATCAGCAGCTTCAACAATCACAGTTGACGGAGATGAATATACTAACGTTTATCCAACATATGATTGGGCTCATTGTCCAGGAACAACAACAGCAGCACGAATCGTTCAAGATTATGCTAATGCAGGTCGTTTTAAAAATGGAACTGAACATACAATTGGGGTATCCAATGGTAAATATGGAAATACTGCTTATGATATGAATAAAAAGGGGACTCAAGTAAAGAAAGGATATTTCTTCTTTGATGATGAATTTGTTGCTCTAGGTTCGGGGATCAATTCTACTGAGGGAGTCAATATCCATACAACATTAAATCAATGCGAAGCTGAAGATGTAAATGTTGGTGGTCAAAGTGTGGCTGAGGGAACGAAAGAACAAATTTATAACACTAATTGGCTATATAATGGAAAAGTTGGATATGTTTTCTTAGAAAATACGGATGTAGTTGTAAGTAATAGTGTTCAAACTAATAATCCGTCATTATGGGATGAAGCAAAAAAGAATGAAACTCCGGCTACTTTTACAGCCTATTTAGATCATGGATTAAAGCCAAGCAATGATAGCTATGCCTATATTGTCGTACCAAATACCACAGCAGGTGCAGTTAGTCAATATGCCGGTAATACACCAGTTACTGTAATTGCTAATAACGAAAAAGTTCAAGCGGTAAGACATGACGGTTTAAAACAAACTCAAATTAATTTCTATCAAGCTGGTTCATTGGAATATAAAGATGGCTATATAATTACTGTTGATCAACCTTGCAGTATTATTATTGATGAATCAGAGGATACAAGAAAAATCTCTGTAGCAGTCAATGATACAGCAGCCAATCAAACTGTAAATGTAAATTTAAATTATGATAATCAAGAAACACAAACAACATTTGTTTCAGGAGCATTACCATATGCTGGACAAACAATGACGTTATCAGAAGGCTCAGATAATCGTTATCATACTAATTCTTCAATGATTGGACACGAAGTCGAAAAAGCTTTTGATGGTGATGAAAATACATATTGGCAAAGTGAAGAAACGCAAAATGAATGGATCAGTATGTTTACTGGCAATAATAAACATTTAGCATCTATGAATATTCTTTGGGGTGATAATTATGCTAGTGCTTATGATGTTATGGTTTCTCAAGATGGTAAAAATTATGAATTATTGAAATCTGTAAGTAATGGTGATGGTAAGACAGACACGATTGAATTAAAAGGAGTCTACCCATATATTAAGATTATCATGAAAGATGGAAATGGAAATTGTTTTGAAATTAAGGAAATTACATTTAAAGCAAGTGATTCAATAGCGCTTAATAAATCTGTTGAAGCAAGCAGTACGTCAACAAATGACCCTGGAAATACTAAAGAATTAGTTGTAGATGGTAATACAAGTACAAGATGGAGTTCATTACGAAATGAAGATGAGAACTGGATCATGGTTGATTTGGGACAATATTCAGAAATTAATGCTATGAGCATTCAATGGGAATCCGCTTGTTCTGATGATTATGATATTCAGGTCTCTAGTGACAAAAATAACTGGATAACGGTTAAAAATAGTATGGCAACTGGAAGTAGCTTATTGGATGAATACAATTTTGATGAACCTGTATATGGGCGTTATGTTAGAGTTTCGTCACATAAATCAAGAACTTTAAAATATGGTATTAGTATTTATGAAATTTCTGTGTATGGTTCTTATAAAGATGAGGATATTGCAGCTAATAAAAATGCATTTTCAAGTACAATAAAGGATTTGAACTTACCGACTCATGCAATTGATAATAAAGCCAATACGTCTTGGATTTCGAGTGCAGCCGGTGATCAATGGATCTATGTAGAATTAAAAGGAATTTATAAAATTTCAAGTATGCAGGTTGATTGGGGAAATAATTATGCACCTAATTATGAAATTCAGATTTCTGATGATGCACAAATGTGGCAAACAGTAAAAACTATAATTGATGGACAAGGTGGTAATGAGAACATTTCAGATTTAGGTAATCAAGAAGCACGATATGTTAGATTAAAATTAAATGGTTCTAGTGGCTCATCATACCAAATCATCCAGTGGTCAGTTTATGGCGAACTTGTTGAAGCAGAAAATTTAGAGAATATTGCTTTAAATAAAACAGCAACAGCTTCTTCAGTTTATAACAATGTTTATACTGCAAATAGAGCTATTGATGGAAGTTTTGAAAATAATGGTGGAAATGATCAATCAAGATGGGTTTCAAATAGAAATTCGAATGATGAATATATTCAAATAGATTTAGAAGCGAATTATGATTTAACGGGTGTAAAACTTTATTGGGAAGGAAATGGTGCTAAAAAATATCAAATTCTTGTCTCTGAAGATGGAAAAACATGGCAAAAGGTTTATCTAGAAGAGAATGGACAACCTGGAATTGCAAATATCCCATTTAATGAAACTGTTACTGCTCGGTATGTTAAAATGCTAGGTATAGAATGTGCTTCTAAATACGGATATTCATTATGGGAATTTGAAGTGTATGGAAAATTACACCAAGAACCAGTGGTGCCTGAAGTAAATATTGCATTGAATAAAACCTCTAAGGCAAGTAGCGAGTTTACTGACCCTAATGATGGTAATAAAACATATCAATCTTTATTAGCGTTTGATGGCAAAGGTACAAATGAAACAGTTGATGGAAAGCAATCACGCTGGGTATCTTTAAGAACAAAAGATGATCCAACAGCAACATCACAATGGATCTATGTTGACTTAGAAGCTGATTACGATATTTCTAAAGTTGTTCTTAACTGGGAAGGAAATGGTGCTAAAGAATATAAAGTGCAAATTTCTAATGATGGTCAGAATTGGACAGATATATCACATATTACAGATGGTAAAGGTGGTATTGATGAACTGACATATAAAAATACAACAGGCAGATACGTAAGAATGTTAGGAATCGAGCCTGGAGGAATTTATGGATATTCATTATGGGAATTTGAAGTTTACGGGGAAGCTGTATTAGAACCTGAAAATCCAAATGTAAATTTAGCTTTGAATAAATCTTCGAATGCGAGCTCAGAATATGTTGATTCGAAAGATGGAAATAAAACATATGAATCTTCGCTAGCGTTTGATGGTAAAGGTACAAATGAAATAGTTGATGGAAAGCAATCACGCTGGGTATCTAATCGGAAATCTAATGATGAGTGGATATATGTAGACTTACAAGATATTTATAATATTTCTAAAGTTATTTTGAATTGGGAAGGAAGCGGTGCAAAGAAATACAAAGTGCAAGTTTCTAATGATGGTCAAGTTTGGACAGATATATCAGATATTAATGATGGCGATGGAGGTCTTGATGAATTATCATATAAAGATGTAACAGGACGATATGTAAGGATGTTAGGGATTGAAGTTGGAAGTGATTATGGGTATTCACTATGGGAATTTGAAGTTTATGGAACAACTTTAAAATCTAAGTTACAGGAAATTTATAAGAAATATAAAGATTTAGATATTTCATCATACACCCCTAATAGTATTGCGCGATATCAAGAAGCATTAAATAATGCTGTTAAAGTTTATAACGATGATGATGTTACATCTGAAGATATCTTAAAAGCAATTGATCAGTTGGAAGATAGTGTTAAAGGACTTACTAAGATTGTTGATAAAATGGAGTTGGAAGAAACAATCAATTCAGCAAGTAAACAATTAGATACAGCTAAATATACCCCTCAATCAATTGAATTACTTACAGTCACTTTACAAAAAGCTAAAGAAGTTTTCAATGATGATAATGCTACGAAACATGAAGTTGATGAAGCAATTAATAAATTAAATGAAGTAGTCGCAGCATTAGTTGAAAAAGCTGATAAAAATAATTTAATATCAATTTTTAATACTGCATTGAAACTTGATAAAGAAAAATATACTTCTGAAAGTCTTACTAAAGTTGAAGCCTTGTTAGAGAAGGTAGAATCAATTATTGATGATGAAAATGCTGCACAGGCAGAAGTCGATGAGATGTATGACCAATTGCATCAAGCGTTAGATCAATTAGTGATAAAAGAAGATGTAAATACAAACGATAAAGTTGAAGGTGATGTAACAGTTATTCCTACGCCAGAAAAAGAGATACCAAAAGATGATAGTACTTCAGCAGCTAAAACTGGTGATTCAGTATCTATTCAAATATTGGCGGGAACATTATTGATCAGCATCTTAGGAATTGGAATTTTAAGAAAAAAGAAACAATCATAAAAAGGAGACTTGGAATTAATTCCAAGCTCCTTTTGTTATATAAATAGTGACATATCAGATTCTTCTAACATAGTAGCAACTCCCGATAATGTAACACCATCAATCAATTCTTCTTGTTTAATGCCCATTACATCCATACTCATCGAACAGGCAATTAGTTCAACACCATTATCTTGAGCTAGTTTGATTAAATCTTCTAAACTGTCAATATTTTTATCTTTCATAATAGTACGGATCATTTTAGCTCCCATACCACCCATATTCATTTTTGAAAGCGATAGTTTTTTTGAACCACGAGGCATCATCATTGCAAACATTTTTGAAATAAAATTTTTTTTGATTTTAACCTTTTCTGGTCGTCGAATGATATTTAGTCCCCAGAAGGTAAAGAACATTGTGACTTTTCGTCCCATAGCCGCTGCGCCATTAGCAATAATAAATGATGCAATTGCTTTATCTAAATCTCCAGAGAAAACAATCATATTTTTATTATTTTTATTTCCGTTTGAGATACTGTTCTGTCCTTTCTTTATTTTAGCACTGCTAATTCCTTTATTACAGCTAAGTTCTATTAGTTCATTACCAGTACGACGACAATAGCCATCTAGATCTGTAGCAAAAGCCGGGTCCGTAGTTTGAATTTCAATAATATCGCCATCTTTAGCAGTTTCTAGTGATGCTGATAATTTTACAATCGGACCTGGACACTGAAGACCGCAGGCATTAATTTTAATTGTTTCTGGATTTTCTATGGGACAAGCAGGATGCATTGTCTTGATTTTGGGTTCATCATGTTCTTGATTAAAAATTGTATTATATAAGCGATATCCTCCATTGAGATTATAAGTATCAAAACCATTTTGACTTAAAATCCGTGATGCTATATAGCCTCTAAGTCCAATCTGGCAGGTTACATAAATAGGTTTATTTAAATTAAGCTCATGAAGACGAGTTCGCAAGGAATCCAATGGAATATTAATGTAACCATCGATGTGACCATTTGCATATTCTAATTCAGTACGAGTATCTAATAGAATCACACTGCCATCACGGGGCAGTGATGCAACATCATCCCAATTATATTGTTTGATCTTGTCAGTAAGAATATTTTCAATTACAAAACCAGCCATGTTAACAGGATCCTTTGCTGATCCATATGGTGGAGCATAGCAAAGTTCTAATTCAGTTAAATCAAAACCCGTCATTTTGGCACGAATAGCAGCTGCTAAAACATCCATGCGCTTGTCAACCCCATCATAACCAACTATCTGAGCCCCTAAAATGGTTCCCGTTGATTTATCAAAAAGGACTTTTATTGACATATTGACCGCACCTGGATAATAGCCGGCATGATTAGCTGAATATGTGTAGACTTTATCGTAATTGAGATTTAATTCCCTAGCAGTTTTTTCATTGATTCCGCTACTTGCAACAGTTAAGTCAAAGACTTTTAAAATTGATGAACCTTGTGTTCCTTGATAATGGCGATCAAAACCGCAAATATTATCAGCTGCAATTCGTCCTTGTTTATTAGCTGGGCCTGCTAGGGGTACATAACTTGCTTTATTAGTAACAAAATTTTTGATTTCAATAGCATCGCCTACAGCATATATATCTTTGATTGATGTTTCCATCTTATCGTTGACGATGATTGCTCCGCGAGAATTAGTTGCAATTTCTGTATTTTTTACAATCTTAGTTTCAGGTACCACACCAATTGCCATAATTACCATATCTGTATCTACAGTTTGATTATTTAGAGTAACTGTCAGCTTGTTATCGGCTTCATTAATAGCTTGAAGTTCTGTTTCTAAAACTAAGTTAATTCCTTTGCTTATAAGATGTTGATGAACTTCACAAGCCATCTCATAGTCAATCGGAGAAATGACTTGATTAGCCATTTCTACAATCGTTACATTTATTCCAGTTGAATGTAAATTTTCTGCCATTTCAATACCAATAAATCCCCCACCTACAACAATTGCATGTTTTGGTTTATGGGTATCAACGTATTCTTTTATTGCATAAGTATCAGGGATATTTCTAAGTGTAAAAACTTTATTTGAATTGATTCCAGGAATATTTGGCTTGATTGGTTTTGCTCCCATTGAAAGAAGTAATTTATCATAACTTTCCTGATATTCTTTTTGTAATTGATGATTATATACAGTAACGGTTTTAGTTTCAGGAGTAATAGCAGTAACTTCGTTAAAGTTGCGAACATCGACATTAAAGCGTGCTTTAAAACTGTCAGGAGTTTGTAAGGTTAAAGCCTCTTGATCAGTGATTTCACCACCAATATAATAGGGTAAACCACAGTTAGCAAATGATATATATTCATCTTTTTCAAACATAATAATGTTGGCAGATTCATCTAAACGTCTTAGACGAGCAGCAGCTGAAGCGCCACCAGCGACTCCGCCTACGATAAGAATTTTTTGATTAGTATTCATTTTTTTCCTCCATAATTATTAATCTATGATTCATTTTCAAGATTATTATAATTTTAATTTAAAATTAGTTCTGTAACTAGGTCACACAATTATAAGAATAGTGGTTTAGTAAGGAAAATTATTTAATAATGAGATATTCATGTATTTTGAATTATGTATACATTTATTATCTTCAATATTCAATGAAGTCAAGTATTGATTTATATTAGAAGTAAGATTGTTATCTTTCAATAATGTTAGGAAAGCTATACTAAAACTAAATATTTTGATAATTATCAAAGAAGTGATAAATATTTGTAATAAAAAATACAATTATTTTTATCTATTCAGAATAATTAATTAGAGTTTAGGATATGAATATCAGCGTTATTAATAAAGTAATTTAGAAGCTAGATAATTATCTATATTAAATTGATTGACTAATTTGTTGATGTAATGTAAAAAATGGATTGTTGATATTAAATTAGACAAGACCAAAACCATTCATATTAGACACTTCTTAATGTCATATAGGCAGTTTTTTTTGATTTTGTTAAAATGTTCATTGGAAATAAAGATAATCTTTAGTTAGGCATTTTAGAACTAGCTGAATAAATAAGAAATCAAAGGTCATTATTAGATTTAGTAACCGGGTTTTGTCTTAATATACGAAATATCCAATAATTCCTGTGATAATCATTAGGGCAATCGGATTAGGTTTCTTTTTTTGTAACCATAATAAAGAAATTACAAAAATAATTATTGCTAAAAAGTTGATAGAGTTATTTTCAACAAAAGTTAGAATTAAAATTGTTGCACCAGCAGACATGATCAAACCAACTGATGTAGCTTTTAAAGTATTTAGAATATTTGTAATTATTTCTAGTTTTTGATATTTAGTAAAAAGAAGATAAAGGATAATTGAAATTGTTGCTCCAGCAAAAATACAACCAATTGTAGCAACGATAGCACCACTAATTCCAGCTAGTTGAATACCCACAAAAGTAGAGGTATTAACTGCTAAAGGGCCAGGTGTCATTTGCGAAATTGTGATAATGTCAGTAAATGTATTGGCACTGATCCAATGATAGTTATTGACGACCTGTTCTTGAATCAAAGGAATGATTGCATAGCCGCCACCAATACTGAATAATCCAATTTTAAAGAAAATTATAAATAAATTTAACATTGGCAGTACCTCCGGCGATAGTATAGTTGAGCAGTGGCTACGATAATTGTAATTAAGATTATTACAACGATATTAACTTTAAAGATATAGCTGGCAATGAAAGTAATAGGAATCATCGCGGTTAATAATTTTGAATGTTGTTCATTAATAGCTCTTGTCATTCCTATTAGGATATCCACGATAATAGCAGCAATTCCGGCTTGCATTCCTTTTAAGATAGCCATAATGATGTGATTTGTACTAAAAACTTGATACCATAATGAAACAACTGCCAAAATAGTAATTGGCGGAATAATCGCTCCAATGCAACTAACGATAGTTCCAATGGTACCGGCAACTTTATAACCAGCTAATGCCGCAAGATTGATTGCGATTGCTCCAGGTGTTGTTTGGCTAATTGCCGACATGGTGATTAAGTCACTTTCATTGAAAATTTTTCTTTTTTCAACAAAATACTTACGAACCATTGATACAACCACATAACCACCTCCAAATGTAAAGCTGCTAATAAAAATATTGA
Organism: Erysipelatoclostridium sp. MSK.23.31; assembly: GCF_019125875.1. Classification (NCBI taxonomy): domain Bacteria; kingdom Bacillati; phylum Bacillota; class Erysipelotrichia; order Erysipelotrichales; family Coprobacillaceae; genus Thomasclavelia; species Erysipelatoclostridium sp. MSK.23.31. The sequence goes on from NZ_JAHOCB010000003.1 coordinate 68,853, forward strand.
TAAAGAACAACCATGTAAGGTCTTTTAGTTTATTTGCTTTCATTAATATTCTCCTTTATATATCAAGATTATATAAGTTGTATATACATTAGTAAAATGATATAATTTAATGAAATACATTACTTTTATTCATGATAGGAGAAAGCTATGAACCTTAGACATTTATTAATATTTAAAACAGTAGTTGATACAGGGAGTTTTACTAAAGCAGCAAAACAATTATTTATTACGCAATCTGGAGTATCGCATGCGATTAGGGAATTAGAACAACAAACAAATGTTGTCCTATTCGATCGTTTATCAAAGGCAATTATATTGACTCCTGCAGGGAAATTATTATTGGAAAAAGTTATTCCAATTTTATCACTATATCATGACTTAGAAAAACAAATAGATGTTTTGGAAATGAGTGCGCCTCTAAAAGTTGTTTCAAGTATTACTATTGCAACCTTTTGGTTACCAAAGATTCTAAAACAATTTGCAAGCAGCTATCCTAATATTAAGGTTGAGGTGCAAGTGGTCAGTGCAAAAGAAGCATTGGCAGTTTTGGAATGTGGAGAAGCCGATCTTGCTTTGGTAGAGGGAGTAGTTCCACCAGGACCCTTTATTGTAATAGATTTTTCTTCTTATCAATTAAACGTTTTATGTGCACCAGATTATTTTGCGGATAATGAAATTACATTAAAAGAACTTTGTACTCATGATCTTTTGCTTCGTGAAAAAGGGAGTGCAACTAGAGATATTATTGATAGTTGTTTATATTTGCGAGGATTGGCAGCATATCCTAAATGGACAAGTGTAAATTCAAAGGTCCTGATTGAAGCATGTAAGGCTGGATTTGGTTTTGCGGTTTTACCTACTCTTTTAGTTACTGAGGAGTTAAAGCATGGTACTTTAAAAACGGTGGAAACAGATGAATTGCTTTATAATAAAACAAAGCTTTTATATCATCAAGAAAAATATATAAGTGAACCATTGGCTAAATTAATTGATATTATTGGAGAGGCTGAATAAAAGAGGCTATAAGGAATAAAGTTTTTTAAACTTTTAGGTGTTATAGCCTCTTTTAATGTATTTAGAGTAGAAGTAGTAGTCTTTTTATGGTTGATGATTTTATCGATATTTTTATAATAAGTTAGAAATATTAATAAAAAACAGTAAAATATTTATTTTTTACTTTAAATCACTAATATTTATCATTATAATAAAAAAGTATTTTGAAAGGATAAAGGGTAGGATGTTTAAAGATTATGTATTAAGTTTGAAAAAAGAATTTGCAGGTTATAATGGTCAAAAGCTAGTAATGGATATTTTGGCAGGATTAACCGTAGCTGCGGTTGCGTTGCCGTTAGCTTTGGCTTTTGGGGTGAGTAGTGGTGCTGATGCTGGGGCTGGTTTGATTACAGCGATTATAGCAGGATTATTGATCGGTGGCTTATCTGGGGCATCGTATCAAATTTCTGGACCAACTGGAGCAATGTCAGCAATTTTAATTGGATTGTCAACTACATATGGTTTACAGGGGGTGTTTGTTGCTAGTTTTATTTCTGGGGTAATGTTATTAATTGCTTCATTATTTAAGTTTGGTAAGATAGTATCATTTATACCAGCTAGTGTAATTACTGGATTTACGAGTGGAATCGCAATAATTATTGCAACTGGACAAATTGATAATTTTTTTGGAGTTACTTCGAAAGGAAGCAATCCGATTGAAAAAATCTTATCTTATCGTATGTTAGGCTTTAATGTAAATTTAGAGGCACTGTTTTTTGGGATACTAGTAATAGCAATTATTATTTTATGGCCTAAAAAATGGGGAAATATATTTCCGGCTTCATTAGCTGGAATTATTATTGCTTTGATTATTAATTTAGTATTTAAATTTAATGTAGCAGAGGTCGGGAGTATTCCATCTACATTATTGCCTAAAGCTCGTTTGTCATTGAATAGTTTAAATTTAACAGCAATAACAAATCTAATTATTCCTGCATTTAGTATTGCTATGTTAGGAATGATTGAATCACTTTTATGCGGTGCTAGTGCTGGAAAAATGAAAAATGAAAAGTTAAATGCTGATCAAGAACTTTTTGCACAAGGGATTGGTAATATGGTTATTCCTTTTTTTGGAGGTGTTCCTGCTACAGCTGCTATTGCTAGAACGAGTGTTGCGATTAAAGCTGGCGGTCAAACGCGTTTAGTTAGTATTTTTCATGCAGCGGCTTTACTAATTTCAATGTTTGTTTTAGGTCCATTTATGTCAAGAATTCCTTTATCAGCTTTAGCCGGTGTGTTAATTATGACCGCCTGGAAAATGAATGAATGGCATGAAATTAAACAATTTTTTTCGAAACGAATAAAAACAAGTATGACACAATTCTTAGTAACAATGTTAGCGACCGTTGTATTTGACTTGACAGTTGCAATTGTAATTGGAGTGTTTATATCTATGATTTTATTTGTAATCAATAATTCTGATTTAGATATTGAAACAAGTGATATTGAACCACAACGACTTGATAAGGAGTTAAATTATGATCATCAAAGGACTAAAGTAATTTATATGGCTGGTCCATTGTTTTTTGGAAATCAAGAACAAATAATTACAAAAGTTAATGAGATTTTAAATGAATGTAATAATATTATTTTTTCAATGCGTGGTGTACCTTCAATCGATGATTCAGGGATCCGGGAGTTTATTGATGTAGTAGAATTATGTCGCCAAAATAATATTAATGTTTTATTTGCTGGAGTCCAAAAAAATGTAATGAAACAATTCAAGCGACATCATTTCGTAGAATTAGCACAACCAAATAATTTTTGTTGGGATGTTATTAAAGCATTAGATAAAATTGAACAAAAAGGATAAAAAAACTTGGATTTAACCAAGTTTTTTTTCATCTTTAATAATTTCATTGATTGTATATTGAGCATTTTCCGCACGTTCTGCTTCATCGCTATTATATGTGATCAGGGCCTTCCATAAAGCCCAGCCACAAGCACGATCAATCATCCCTTGATCTAGTTTTTTTAAGAATCGCTGTCGGCTTTCTTCTTCAAAAAAAGTCCAAGCCATTGCATAATCACAAGAAGGATCTCCAACACCTAAAACACCAAAATCAATTACTGCTGCTAATTTACCATTTTTAACAAGTAAATTGCCAGGGGCTATATCGCCATGAACCCAAACATTTAAATCAGATACTGATGCATTAAGGGCACGTTGCCAGATTTTCAGTAGCAGCTCAGTTGGTAAAACGGTTTTAAGATTTTCTAAAGCTTCGATTGTTTCATTGTGATATACTGCTAGATAACCACCACGATAATAGTTGTGAAGTCCTGCTTGAGGACCATTGGTTGTATCAATTTTCTGAAATTCTTTTAAGAATTTAGCTAGGTCATCAGCAAATTCATTTAAATTATTAATGTTTTGCTTTGTTAAAGTATCACCTTCTATATATTTGTTGATTGACCAAGAAAATGGATATCCACAGCTTGGATAACCTTTAGCTATTGGCGAAGAAATTGTCATGGTTAAATGTTTTTGGAGATAAGGTAGCCATGTAAGTTCTTTTTCAACTTGGGCTGCATAGCCTTTACCACTAGGCAAACGGACAGTCATCTTTGATCCTAAATGAAATGTTCGATTATCATGTCCGCTTTTAGCGACTGGTTCAATTACTAAATCTTTCCATTGAGGAAATTGTTCATTAATTAAGTTTTGTACTAGTTTTTTATTAATTTCAATCATATCATTATTCCTTTATAAATTTATGTTCATTAATCATAATTTGTAATTCATTAATAAAATGAGAAACATGGTAAGCACCACATAATTGATGATGTACTCTAATTGATAGTGATAGAAGAGTTTTATCATTTTGTTTGTAGTATTTACCAATTGCGAAAATTGGTAATAAGTAATGTGGCTTATCATTAATTGTTAAAAAAACTCATTGAATGTTACCTAGGGTGGACAGGAAAAGTTAAATGAATTAACAGATTCTTGTTTAGGAAATATTTTTTAATTTCACCGTAAGTTTTAAGATTATTTAAGTAATTTGGATAGAAATATTTAAATTTATAATTATATTCACTCCATAGGATAGAAAAAGTTTCATCGTCGAAATGAAAAATAGTATAACTTAGATTCATTGTTTTATATGTTCCTAAAATTCCTTGATTTATATATAGTTAGTTTTTTTATTTTAAGAAGGCTGATCTTCGTGTTCTAATCATATTTATTTACCTCGCTTTTCTTATATTCTATCAGATAGTAACCTAGAGTAAAAGTTTTTTCACTTTAGTGTGAGTTTAGCAGGGGGCTTTAGGCTATTAAATAAATACAAAAAAGTTTGTAGATAACAATCGACAAACTTTAAATTAATTATGGTACAGGAAATGGGACTTGAACCCACACGAGAAAATCTCACTAGAACCTGAAACTAGCGCGTCTGCCATTCCGCCACTCCTGCATTATTAATAAGTACAATAATTGTTGAGAAGATCTTGAGATAATTTGATTGCATGGAGGATAGTTAATATTGAGAAAAAAGAGTAAGCAAAAACATATGTTTTAAAAACAAAAACCATTACTAAACCAATGAATCCTTCTACAAGAAATATAATTAAATAAATGTAAGGGAGGCAGGTTATTAAAAATGGTTTGCTAATGGCAATGTTTTTTAACAAACTGAATTTTTTTTAGTATTAGCAAGACAATATATAATCCATAGCTAGATATTGACCATAAAACTGTTCTAAAGATCAAATCAAAAAGAATTGTTTCTATTTTGAAAAAAGGATAGCACCAAATATAACCTAGACACATTATAATCAAATAAATACTGCTTAGTATTAATGCCTGTCTTTTCATTGGCTAGTCCTCCTAAAAGCTATACATGATTGTGATATTTAATGACAGGTTAATCTAAATTAAAATAATTATTAAAGTCCTTTAATAATATTATTATACATCATTTAATTTGATTTGTTAATTAGTTAAACATTTTGTTATAATAAAAATAGTGAAAATGGAGGTTAGGTATAATGGCTGTTTTAGACACAGAGATTTTAGTTAATTATTATTTTGAGGAAATTTGTAAAATTCCCCATGGCTCTTATAATGAAGAAAAGATTGCTGACTTTGTTGAAGCATTCGCGAAAGAAAAAGGTTTTAGATATCATCGGGATCACTTAAATAATATTGTTATTTACAAAGAAGCTAGTCAAGGATATGAAAATCATGAAACACTGATGTTGGAAGCACATATGGATATGGTCAATGAAAAGAATAAAGATAGTAATCATGATTTTGAACATGATCCATTAGATTTGTATCTTGAAGATGGCTATGTTAGTGCTAATGGGACGACATTAGGAGCAGATGATGGCTATGGAGTTGCTTATATGTTGGCAATCTTAAGTGATCCTAATGTTAAAAATCCACCTTTAGAGTGTGTTTTTACAGTTGCCGAAGAAGTTGGTCTTGATGGAGCGTTAGGTTTTGATGCAAGTTTATTAAAGGCGACAAGAATGATTGGGCTAGATAGTGAAAATGAAGGAGAAATTTGCACAACTTCATCAGGAGGCTGTGATGTAATGATTACTAAGGAATTATATTTTACTAGTAATGAAAATCCAACTTATACATTATTAATAAAAGGATTATCAGGAGGACATTCTGGAGGTGAAATTCATCGCGGTAAAGGAAATGCCAATAAATTGGCTGCTCGAGTTATGTATGGTATGATCAAGGCAAATTTAGATATCCAGCTAGTGGATCTAAATGGTGGATTAAAAAATAATGCGATTCCCCGTGAATGTGCAATTGTTTTTGCTAGTACAAGTGATTTTAAGTTACTTCAGGAAGTGGCAGATGAGTATCAAGATTATTTTAGTGAAGAATTTGAAATTAGTGATCCTGGTGTTAAAGTTGAGTTATCATTAAATAATGATATTGCACAGCAAACGTTGAGTATAAAAGAATCAAAAGATATTATAAAATTAATGATGGCAGCTAAGAGTGGTTTTGTCGAACGTTCATTAGTGATTGAAGATTTGACAACGGTTTCATTAAATATGGGTGTAGTATCAATTAAAGATAAACAATTAAAAATAGATTATTTACTACGTTCACCAATGAAAAGCGCTGTGATGAACATGGTTGATGAATTAGATATTATTGCAGATGCCTTTGGTGGCACAATTACTCCAGCAAATTATTATCCTGGTTGGAATTACGACCAACATTCAAAATTACGTGATTTATTTAAAGTATTTTATTTTAAACGTACTGGAGCAGAAGTAAAAGAAGTAGCTACTCATGGTGGACTAGAAACGGGAATCTTTAAAGGAAAGATGCCAGCGCTAGATATTATTACGATGGGTCCTAATATGGCAGACATCCACACTCCAGATGAACGTATGGAAGTTGCATCATTTGTAAATTGTTACGAAATATTAAAAGATTTTATTGCGACATTATAAACCAAGTGTTAACTTGGTTTTTTCATTCTTTGAAAAGGGATATTGTTGAAAAGTGGCGATAATAGGAATACAATAATATGAGTTATAATAGATAAAAGAGGGAAAATTATGTTTAAAATGAAAGTTGATTTAACCAAAGATCCAATTTTAAAATCATTGTTGATCTTTGCGTTTCCATTATTTGTGGCTAATGTTTTTCAACAACTTTACAATACCATGGATACGATGATCGTAGGAAACTTTTTAGGGGATACATCATTGGCGGCAATTGGAGCATGTGGTGCTATTTATGAATTATTAGTTGGTTTTGCTTTAGGGGTAGGAAATGGATTAAGTATTGTTACAGCACGAAGTTTTGGTGCTAAAGATGAGAACTTGTTAAAAAAATCAGTTGCGGGATCAATCGTAATAGGAATCTTGTTAACTATTATTTTAATGCTTTTTTCACAGTTTTGTTTATATCCGCTATTAGAATTATTAAATACACCAGCAAATATAATTAATGAGGCATATGATTATATTTTTATGATTACTATTTTTGTTGGGGTAATGTTTGCTTATAATTTGTGTGCTGGATTATTGCGAGCAATTGGCAATAGTGTAATGCCGCTTGTTTTTTTACTTATTTCTTCAGTCTTGAATGTAGGATTAGATTTATTATTTATTACTCAATTTAATATGGGAATTCAAGGTGCTGCTATTGCAACTGTTATTGCTCAAGGAGTTTCGGCAATTCTTTGTTTTTATTATATTTATAAAAAATGTCCTATTTTGCTTCCTCACAAAGAGCATTTTAAAATTAGCAGGGAACTATATCAAGAATTGGCAGGGCAAGGTTTTTCGATGGGATTAATGATGTCGATTGTTTCTACAGGAACTGTTATTTTGCAAACCGCCATCAACAAATTTGGTTATTTAATTATTGCTGGACATGTTACTGCTCGTAAATTAAATAGTTTTTGTATGATGCCTGCAGCAACATTGGGTCTAGCCCTATCTACTTTTGTTTCACAAAATAAAGGGGCAAATCAAGGATTGCGAATTCGACAAGGGGTCCGTTATGCTAATTTAATTGCAGTAGGGTGGAGTGTTATTGCAACAGTTGTATTATTCTTTATTGCCCCAACTCTAGTTCAATTATTGTCAGGGTCAAGTAGTGCAGTAGTAATTGATAATGGTTCATTATATTTAATGCTAAATGCTCCATTTTATTGTATGTTAGGAATCTTATTGAATCTTAGAAATTCTTTACAGGGATTGGGGCGTAAGATTATTCCTTTAGTTTCAAGCATAATTGAATTTATTGGGAAAATAGTATTTGTTTGGCTGTTTATTCCATTGTTAGGATATTTTGGGGTTATTATTTGTGAACCGGTAATTTGGTGTTGTATGTGTTTACAGTTAGCTTATTCTTTTTATCGGGATCCATACATTAAAGAATATAGAAATATTAAGAAAGAGGCTGTAACGGGTAAATAATTATGTTGTGGTTTTGTCTTGTGCAAAAAGCACTCTATGATGAACGCTTTTTCAGACTTTTGACAAAGTGATACTCCAAAACGAGTATCGCTTTTTTTATATTGACTAACTTATAGAAAAATAGCGTTTTTGGATTACATACAGTGTTGTTCCCCTATCTTGCTATTATTTTTAGAATGTGATACGCAAAAATCATTAGTCCTTGATGCTGATTCTCCTTAAGACCTTTTTACTCTTGTATATCTCAAATTGTGATGTTTTTTGCAATTCTATGGATTTAATTTGTATTTCCTATATCCTAACTTATTTGTAGCGCTGTATTCTAAAATCTTTATGTTGGGACATACATATTCATATTTTTTAATGTAGCTTTTTTTGTGATTGATCTTTTATATGGTGCATACATCTTTTGTTTGTTTTCTAATATCGTCTTACAAATTGTCAGTGTGATATATTCTGGATTTAAACATATATTTTTTGTCCTATCTTTATATTCTTCATTTAGTAACGCATACGTTGGAAAAACGATACACTGTTATGCACGTTGCCTGTGACGCAATAGTTTAATCCAACCAATCTGTTTTTATCACAAAATGTTTGATGGGAATATACTATTCATATAGATATGCCGGGAAACCGTAACAGCTGTTTCAAAATAGATCTTGATGTAACATTTATGCATATAAAATACGATTACTATAAGCATACAAATGTATTTAAATCTGAATATAATATCCAATTTGGGATAAGTGATGGAATTATAAGAATTATATATATCAGCGTAACGGTAATGATTTAAAAACATATATACCATCGATGAAAAATATGAAGCAATCTATGGAAAGCTTCCTAAAAGAACACCAGCAGGTGTAAAATTAGAGATATAAATTTTTTCAAAAATAAGGTAATTCTTTTAAAATGCGTCAAAAAACAGTAAATTAATGAGGAAAAGACAGAGTAAAAAGGCTAAAATTTTATCATTTATTTTAATTTACAAAAAAAGAACTGTAATACTCTAAAATAGCTAAAAAACTACACAATCATTACAGCCACTTTTTATCATATGTTTTTTTATAAAAAAATAACAATTCAATGCAATTAATTTTAGATAATTCCTTTGAATTAAAATGTTGTCATCTTAATTTGATGGTATTGGTAAAATTATTTTCTTTATATATATTTCTTAATTCTATTTTGATAATTTTGTTTTGAATATCAAACAAAATCTTATTATATAAATTTACAACTTATTGAATATTAGTATAATTAAAGTATAAAGACATTTTCGTTGCACTGCTATTGCAAGGAGGTATGATGTTTATGAATGATACCATAAAAACAATTAATCACAAGATACAAGAAATGTCTTTTGAAGATTTAAGATTGATTTGCACAAAACATAGTATTGATATTTCAGATGGAAATCTCAATGCAATTTTGTCACTCATAAAAAATAATCCATCAACTATTATGTTTGCTGACTATCATCCAATTATCTATATTCAGATTTTGAATAAATTAGATGATAATATTTTAAATATATTCAAGCCTCTAATAGAGAAGGATTATTTAATGCATGATATCAAAAAGTTGTGTAAAATCAATTAAGGATTTATCATTTTGACGAAGAATGTCTTTAGGTATGATAATAAATGATATATAATTTAATGCATATGACAATTTTAAAAATGTTGCAGTTTGACATTGTTTGAAATCATCAGATTCAGACTAATTTGACTATCATCGATATGGAATACTAAGATAGAACTGAATAGTATAAAATAGTAGTTATCATTCCATATATTATATTAATCTAGCTTACAGATAAAGAAAAAATATTATGATTGTTATATCTGCTGCAAAAGCATCTTTAAAATTTGCTAACATTTTTATAATATAAAATTTCTCTTTAGATAAACAAAACTAAAGAGATTTTTTGTTTTAATATTCTAAAAGCAGTAAATAAATACATATTTTGATAGAATACAATTGGCGGTAATATAATGTATGCAGCTGATTATTTATTAAAAAAGGATTGTAGCAATATGAGTTTTGTAGGCATACATAATACAAAAAAACAATATAGAGGATTGTATAGGATTAATACTTACTGCAAATATAAGCTATATTGAGTTCTTTTCTTTAATGCATAAAGCTATTAAAAAGAATATTACTGAGTATAATGATGGAATATATAATTTTATTGTTGATTTAATAGATGAAAATAATGATTATTTTGTACAAAAAGTTCAAATAGATGCTAAGGATGATGCTCCGAGATTTTCAAATAAAGATTAGCTAATAGAAAATGGGACTAAAATTCTAAAACAGAAGATATTGAAATTAGTTGGGCTGTTTGGACTTGATGTAAAATATAATCTAGTTGAGCTCTCGATAAACACTCTAAACTTCTATCCAAAAACACAATATATGAATAATTGCTAGTATAAAAGAACATGGAGCGCAGCTTCATCAAAACTAACTACATTTAAAATCATAAGAGCTCCTTTTTGATATAGCTGTTAAACTAAGGTATTGTCATCCTCTATACTCATTGTATCCATTTGTTCTTTTGTGATACCATTTCTGTTTCCATATTTAATCCAATATTTTGTTGATGCTTTAATAAATAATTTTGGGGTGAGCGGCATTGTTATATGGAGTGTTTTATAGTTTTTTGATAGGATTGAATTTGCTAATTTCTTTACTTTTCTTGTTACAAATATTTTGAAAGGGGTTTTTAGGATTGCTTCTCCACTACCAATTTTTAAAACAGATCCAAACTCACAATTTGTTTTCTTACAAAACAGCTCTATCATTTTAACTGCTAAATCATTTTGTGTATATTCTAAAAATCCACAATTTATTATTACTGAAATTACTGGTTTTTTATCTGGTAAGTTGTTTTCAAGACTTTTAAGAAAATTTAAAAGTGTAGCAGGAATCCCGTCAGCATATAATGGAAAAACCAGTAACATATCGGAGAAATCATTCATTTTAGAACATAATTTATCATGATTTTGCTTTGTTATATTGTAATATTCAATGTCTTTATTATATTTTTTTGAAAAAATGTCTGCATAACATTTAGAATTTGATTTAGGTGCTCGCGGACTTCCGTTTAATATCACTATTCGCTCCATTTTATCATCTCCGTTTTCACAGTTTTTTCTAGGTTTTGTTCATTTGTAAATAATATTTTATAGTGTTTAAAATTCATGTTTTTAGCATTTCTTTCAACCAGAGCTTTAAATATCTCTTTTTCTTCAGTGTCTATTTCTCCATAGGCAATAATTGTAGCATTTTTCAATTCTACACTTCTTTGAACATGATGTGTTTCTCCGTTTAGTATTCTAATAAATGCCTTTTGAATCGGAATTGCACGTTCAAGCATTGTCTTCATAGGGGTATCATAACCACCATATAATATTTTACTGATATAAATTAAATTATCACTCTTGGCAATGTACGGATATACTTTTGTTGCATCGTCACGTATAACACATTTCCCCGGTGTCTTAGTCCAACAGCCAAAGCATCCAGTGCAGTTAGCTATATTTAATGATGATAGATCTATAAATTTTGTATTAGAATGATCTGATACGTCAAGATTTAGATATTTATCACTTAATATTAATTTCATTTTTACCTCCTTTTAAAAAATACTATAGCAATTGATAAAAATATATCCCATTATATTATTATGTCCCAAATATACTGAATAATTTTCCAAAATTAAAATAGTAAACTTACATTACAATTTAAACTTTTTCAGTACTTATTATAGCATGGTATTTATTTCTTGTCTTTTTTGATTATTTAGAAATTATATAGTGAAAATAATATCAAAAAATCGTAATTATAGCGATAGTGGTAACATTACTCTTTGAGATAATTATAGAAAAAATAACTACCTTACTCACAAAAGAAAAAGATAGTTATTATATTAATCCCAAAATCCAAGAAATAATTGTTTATCAGCTGTATCGCTATTCATATACACTGTAATCTATATTTTAAATAAGATTAAATATCAAAATATATACTTAAAAATACATTATTTTTATTATCTTATAAATCTTATGGCATGTGATTTCAAACAAGTAATCAATTCCCCATTATATTCAAAGCCCCATATAAAAGGTATGTATCTTCTCCTTTATAATTTTTCTAATATATTAATGAATAATGTTTTTCTTAGGTACATACAAATTTATCTGTTTTTAATTGTAATAAATTTTATAATTTCAAAATACATTTTAAATTAATAATAAATATGATATGGTAAAGAAGAATTACCATCTTAAAAATGGTTTTAAATATAAGTTTTAGGCAATTTTTCCTAACTTCTTGGAAACTTTTCTTACTTTCTTTTTAAATTTTTTAGAGGTCATTGCCGCATTTCCGGAGATAGTATTCATCTCCGAATTTATTGTATCGTAATTCAACAAATACTTGTATTATAGATACCAGTATTTGCATTATTTTTGTTCCATTGCATTTTTTGCCCAACTATCATCTTTTAGAATAGCTCTACCAACACCAATTAAATCTGCTTTGTTTAATTGCAGTAGTTTTTCAGCATCCATGGCATTAGTTATTCCACCTGTCAAAATAACTGGAATAGAAACTTTTTCCATAATATGCTCTGTCATATCTGAAAAATATCCTGGCTCTTTATTCCATGGAATCATATAGCGATTTATTCCACCAGTTATATCAAGGATATCTACACCATAACTTTCAAGCATTTGAGAGGCTTTAATGGAATCTTCAATTGTTGAGCCGCCAGCCATATAATCACACCCACCTAAGCGTAAAGCAATTGGGAAGTCTTCTCCAACTTCACTTCGAACTGCTTCAATAACTTCCTTATGAATTCTCAATCGACCTTCAAGTGTTGTACCAGTATATTCATCTGTTCTATGATTGGTTATTGGCGAATAGAACTGATTTAAAAGATATGCATGTGCAGAATGAATTTCTACCCCATCAAAACCTGCTAACTTTACGCGTCTGGCTGCATCAGCAAATCTTTTTACTATATATTGAATCTGTTCTTTACTCAATTCTTCTGGTATTTCGATATTGGATTCTTTCATTGTTATTGGTATTGTATTACTTGCACTAACAGTAGGTAATCCTGTTCCTCTTGCCATTGAACCGGCATGATTTATTTGAGCAAACGCCTTGCTTCCATTGTTATGAATTATATTTACCAATTGCTTTAATCCTTTTATATCGCTATCCTTTGCTACTGACATTTGTTTAGGATTGGCCATTCCTTGAATATCAATGTAACTGTGTTCAGTAATGACTAATCCAATATATCCACCTTTTGTTTTCTTATCATAATAATCAAGAATTCTTTGACTTACTTCACCATCATTAGCACTTGATGTTGCCATTGGGGGCATTACTAATCTGTTTTTTAACGTCAATCCGTTGATTGAAATTGATTTATCTAAATTTCTCATCATCATTACTCCTTTTTTCTTTTTATTAAGTGTAATATAGCACTACCTTAACAAAAATAACAGTATGCACTTTTAGGTAAGATACTATCTAAAAGGAGAGTTTAAAATGGAAGAAAAAATAAGTATAGATGTAAACAAATGGAGCAGTTAATTCAAAACCATCTTGAATATACAATGTCAATTATAGGTGGCAAATAGAAGATGAATATTTTATTTTAGCTTTGGAAAACTGAATTAATGCGATATAGTGAATTAAAACGTCCATTGGGGACTATATCACACAAAATGTTAAGTACACAATTAAAAGAACTCGAGGCTGATTATTTCATTATAAGAAAAGAATATCCTTAAATTTCTCCAAAAGTAGAATACTATCTTTCAAAGCGGGGGAGTCTTTAATGCCTGTTTTGCAGGAAATATGATATTGGGGTGATATGTATATAAATGATTTAATAAATAAGTATTTTAAATAGCTAAAAACTGGACTCTTTGTTAGAATACTTTTGAGGTAAATCTATATGATAGCTAGCAGTTCTATTAAGAAAGGAAAGTGATATGAGCTTTGTAGGCATGAAGGGCTGATTGCTTTTTTTCATTTAACTGGTACAGTTTTTATTCTAGTATCACATTTCTTGAAAACCAACATAGAAAGTATCGAAAAGAGAAATAATTATTTATAATAGTTAAAAATAAAGATATTTACATTACATTTATGAATATCCAAAAACAGTTGAAATAAAAAAGAGGTATAACCCCTCTAGAATAAATTTATTCTATTTAGTTACAGCCTATTTTTATATTATTAATAATATAAAAATAAGAATTAAGCAGCTTAAAGTAAAATAGATGGTATTATATAAGTAAAAGGGGTGAAAATATGGAAATAATTAAGTTAACATCTAATTTAACCTATTATCGTCAGCAGGCAGCTACATTATTGATTGAAGCATTTCCATATGCATATAAAGATTGTGCCGAGCTAGAAATAACAAAATGTTTATCGACAAATAGAATAATGCTGGGGGCAGTTGAAAATGATATATTGATGGGGTTGGTTGGGGCTATTCCCCAGTATGGAATCACTGCTTGGGAATTGCATCCTTTGGCGGTTTCTAAAAAGTGGCAAGGTCAAGGTATTGGTACAAAGCTTTGTACAGCATTAGAAAATGAGCTTAAGAATTGTGGCTGCTGTACCATTTATTTAGGCAGTGATGATGAATTTGATAAAACAACATTGGCTAATACTAATTTATTTGATGATCTATATTCAAAGATAAAAAATATTAGGAATCTTGAACGACATCCCTATGAGTTTTATCAAAAGATAGGATATCAAATAGTTGGGGTGATTCCTGATGCCAATGGTTTAGGAAAACCAGATATTTGGTTAGCTAAGAGTTTAGTAAGATAGGATGATGAAAAGATCAAAATATTTCATTTTGGTCTTTATTTTTTGGACTATTAAGATTGCATAAAGATTGATACGAGGGGTTGTTGAAACGAGTCAATTTGCTATAATTTAATTAATCAAGTCAGTCAAAGGGGTGATAAAATGAACCAAAAATTCTTTGAATTAAACGAAGAAAAAAGACTGGCCATTATTAATGCAGGGTTAGAAGTATTTAGTAAAAATGATTATAAACATGCATTAACCGATGATATTGCAGCCAAAGCGGGAATATCAAAGGGACTATTGTTTTATTATTTTCACAATAAACTAGAGTTGTATCAGTACTTAGCACAATATAGCGCTAGACTAGTGATGAAGTTATTTGAAAAAATGAATATTATAGATGGTAAAGATTTTTTTGATGCAATTAAATTAGCAGTGTTAGGCAAAATGGAAATGATGTCTAAATATCCATATATTTATGGCTTTTCACTGCGCTATTACCAAAATCGTAAGGAAATAGTAGGAAATAGTTATGAACAATTATATGCAGAGGTAATAGCATCATATAATTTAATTAAACGTGCTGATATTAGTAAGTTTAAAGCAGGAGTTGATCCTGAAGAAGTTTGGAACATAATTTATTGGATGTCGCAAGGGTATATGGATAGATATCAGGATTTAGAAAATGTTAATATGAAAGAGATTCAAGATGAGTATTTTAGATATTTGGATATTATAAAAGAGAATTTCTATCGGGAGGAATTTATATGAGTGTTGTTGAGATTAATGGTTTAACAAAAGATTATGGTAATGATAAAGGAATATTTGATGTCTCTTTTAAAATCGAAAAAGGTGAAGTTTTTGGCTTTTTAGGACCTAATGGTGCTGGAAAAACTACAACAATTAGACATTTGTTAGGGTTTATTATTCCTGAAGAAGGAACCTGTTTAATTGAAGGGATGGATTGTAGTAAGAAAATTGCAGAGATTCAAAAGAAGATTGGTTATATTCCAGGAGAAATTAATTTAATGGAGGAGGTTACTGGAATTCAGTTTATTAAATTTATGGCTGAGTATCGGGGAATGAAGGATTTGGGGCGTGCTGAAGAAATAATTGAACGCTTTGATCTTGATCCTCATGTAAAAATCAAAAAGATGTCAAAAGGGATGAAACAAAAGATAGGTTTGGTAGTAGCTTTTATGCATGATCCAGCTGTTTTTATTTTAGATGAACCAACTAGTGGACTTGATCCTTTAATGCAAAGTGAGTTTATTAATTTAATTATTGAAGAAAAGAAGCGTGGTAAGACTATTTTGATGTCCTCACATATGTTTGAAGAAGTAGAGAAAACATGTGATCGGGTAGGAATTATTCGTCAAGGACGAATGGTGAGTATTGAGGATATTGACACATTAAAGAAATCGAAACAAAAGATATATATAATAACATTTAAAAATCATCAAGATGCTTACAAATTTCAAAAAGAATCTTTTACAATTAGAAATGCTGATGATAATGTTGTTGAGGTTGTAATAAAGCATGAAATTAATGAATTGATCAGTTGTTTAAATAACTACGAATTAATGAATTTTGATATTGCACACCAAAGTTTAGAAGAAATTTTTATGCAATTTTATGGAGGAAATCAACATGTTCAATAAAGCGCTATTTAAATTAGAATGGAAATCTAATTATAAGATACTAGTTATTTTTTGTTTGATTTTGACAATGTATACAACGATCATGTTAGCAATGTATGATCCTAAGCTAGGAACAGCGCTAGAAACATTTGCTAAAAGTATGCCTGAAATAATGGCAATGGTAGGAATGAGTGGTACCCCGACAACACTGATTGATTTTCTCTCTACTTATTTATATGGTTTAATCATGATTGTTTTTCCTTTGATTTTTGGAATTTTACTAGCATTACGTTTAGTTGTTCGAAAAGTTGATAATGGTGTGATGAGTTATTTATTATGTAGTGGCGTTGAACGTAGATCTGTGTGGTTTACACAAATGCTGGTTATCATAACAAACTTATTTGTTTTAATTGCTTTTTGTACAGGTTTAGGGCTTGGATGTAGTGCTTTGATGTTTCCTGGTGATTTGGATATTGGAGCTTATTTGGTTTTAAATTTAGGAGTTTTCATTTTACAGTTAACATTAACAGGAATTTGTTATATGTGTTCTTGTATTTTTAATGAGTACCGCTTAGCATCGTTATTTGGAGCGGGAATCCCGATAGTTTTTATTATGATTCAAATGCTTTCGAATATGCAAGGAAGTATGGAAGGACTTAAATTTGCAACATTATTAACTTTATTTGATCCTCAAAAATTGATTAACGGTAATAATGAAGGTTATTTAATGTTAGGAGGATTACTTGTAGTAATGATTGTTTGTTATGGGGTAGGTGGAATAATTTTTGACCGTAAAAGTATGTCTTTATAAAAATAACCGGTCCCGGTTATTTTTATGTGTCTAGACATTTAAAGAGAATTCCTTTTAATTAAGATATTTAATTGATATAATATAAAAAATGGAGGGAATTTATGAAGAGACACGAGCAGTTGGGATTTAATTTTTTTAGATATTGTAATGAAAATCTTTCTAATACTAATGAATACAATATTGCTAGAATTATCATTGAACATATTGGTGATATTAAAACCGTTTCATTAGAGCAGATTGCTCAAGAAGCAAATATTTCTATTGCTTCGGTTAGTCGCTTTGTTCAAAAGATAGGATACAGTTCTTTCCAGGATTTTAAAGATGGTTTAGACTATTTTATTCGTAATTTAAATATGGTAAGAACGGTATCTAATATGCAGCAGTTTATGCGTACATCATTGGATAATTTAGCTGATTCTTTATATGTTGAAGCTATCAGCAATCTTCGTCAGACAAAACTTAATTTGGACATGGAAAAACTTGTTGCTATAACCAAATTATTGCTTAATAGCCGTAGTGTTACATTTATTGGTGATACTCATGAAATGATTGACTTTTATACTGTGCAGTTAGATTTGGTGGCGAATGAAGTTCCTGCATATTTATTTGATTTACAGGAATTTCAAGATATTCATAGTGATTTTTTTAAAGATGGAGATACTTTGGTTTTGTTAAATGTGTCCAATGATTTTTATAGTGAAATTCAAAAACGAGTAGTAGAGAAAGCTAGTCAGAAGAATTTAAAACTTGTTGTTTTTGCTCAAGATGATTTAGCTGAGCAGAAAATATTTGATTATATTTATCAATATGGCATTCCTAAATCAATTAATGATGGCTATTATTCGTTATTTTATTTAAGTCAAATTATTTCTGAATTAATTTATAAAGTACGAGTAATAAAAAAATCGTAAGTTTGATATCTTCTTTGTTAAGAGATATCATGAACTTACGATTTTTATTGTATTTAGTAATGTTTTTTTATAACTACACCAGTTGTCACTGAGATGATGATAAATAATCCAGCAACAGCAAGATTTAAATCGTCACTTGTTTTAGGTGCAGTAGTAGTATTTGTTGATGAAGCAGGTGTTTCTGGTTTAATAACAGGAGTTTCACTAGGCGTTTCTATCTTAACATCTTTAGTCCACAAGTGATCTTTTACAAAGTTAGTGAACGATTCACGCCAAACGTACCAGTCATGAGCACCATTTAAAATTTCTAATTTGTAATTGGTTAGATTTAATGTATTTAGCTTATCTACGAATCCAGTTGTAGTACGATCGCTCGCAGTATTATAACTATCATTCATTAAGGCCATATCGATGCAGCCAGCAGTAATATATAAGTTTGGTTGATCAAGATGTGCAACTTTACTTACATCAACTGGAACATTAGCTCCTGAAAAGCAGCCAAAATATCCAAATTGATCAGGATGGGTCTGGTATAAAGTCGTAGTTGTCATAGATCCCATTGATAATCCACAAAATGCCCGATCGTTTACTTCTTTTGATACATTGTAATGTGTTTCGATATAAGGCAAAATATTATTAAATAGGTTATTAATAATACGATCATAGTCCCAATTGAAGTATGTATTATCCATTGTAACAACAATTGCTTCTTTAGTTAAACTATCAGCAATTAAATTATCCATGATATTTGGAACTGCACCAATAGTCATCCATTCTACCTCATTACCCCCGCCACCGTGAGAAACATAGATTGTTTTATATGTTTTATTAGCATCATAACCATTCGGTAGATAGATTCCTAAAGGTTGAGTAGTTCCATCTTCAGCTAAATAATTGACAAATGAGTAAGTACCTGTTTTACCATCGGTACGAGGGCTGATATATTCTTGTCCTTTAGTCTCACCATTACCTACATAAAATAGGCTCCATTTAGCATCTGAACCATCATTAGCAAGTGCGGGATTAGCAGGATCTTTGACATTAGTTTCACTACTGCCATCTGAATATTCAATATTGAAAGCATAAAAGTATTCATTTGCAGGTAAAGGGATCGTTACCTCAAAGATTTCATCTTCAATTTCAGTCATTGAATAATTTGCGGCATCACCATTAAGATTGTACCCTCCAGCGAACATTCCATCTTGATATTGATAAGCATTATAACATGGGATATTAGCCCCGTCACCAGTATTTGCAAATGACTGTACTTCTTCGGGTTTATAAAATTGGAAACCACCGCTTACGCTAACATTTGTTGCATCACGCGCATCTTTATCTTTGTAAATGAAGGTTGCTGTATAGTCTGCTTCCCATTCTGGATTAGTATTTTTCTCTACCGTCACACCGGGTGTGTATGTTTGTTGTGCTGATAAAGGGGTGGCAACTATTCCTAGCATCATTGTAAGTGCTAATGATGATGTTGCGATTAAGTTTCTTGTTTTCATGATATTCTCCATTCAATCATATTTTGCAACTAGTTGTTTTAAACATATATGTTAATTGTATTATAAAAGTAAAAATTTGATATTTAAATCTTTTCTTGTGTAAATCACTTGATAAAAATGTAAGCGTTTTACAAAAAATGTAAAAATGAGGGCATTTGCTTGTTTTATCCTAATGATTAGCATATCATTAAGGTGATAGGGTGTGATAGAGATGAGACTAAAGAGATTGGGGTTACCCGCTTTTTTATTAACATTAATACTATTATGCTCAATATCAGTTCACACTTTATATAAAATTCGTGATTATGGGACATTGATTAATTATGTTGGGATTGTTCGTGGTGCGAGCCAGCGTTTGGTCAAATTAGAATTAACTGATCAGCCAAATGACGAATTAAAAGATTATATTGATGAGATTCTTACAGAGTTAGATATGGGAGTTGGTAAATATAGTCTAATTAATCTTGATGATGAAGATTACCGGACAGATTTAAATAAATTAAAAAATATTTGGGAAGCAATCCAAATGGATATAGTTCTAGTACGCGAAGGAAATGGTCATGAGAAACTGCTTAGTGATAGTGAAGATTTATTTGAGATAGCAAACGATACTGTCTTTGCAGTTGACTATTATACTACGACACAAAGTAATTATCTATTAATGATGTTGATGATTTTATCAGGAATTTCATTAGTGACATGGTCTATAATAATTATTTTTTATTTACGAAGCATGATAACATTGCAACGCAAAAATAATACTTTGAGTATCGTAGCTTACCGTGATAACTTGACCGGGGCAAATAATCGACTTAAATTTGTTTTAGAGGCAAGAAATATTATTAAGAAAACAAAAGGTCAATTTGCTTTTTTGTATATTGATATAGAGCATTTTAAGTATATTAATGATGTCTTTGGATATCAATTTGGTGATAAAATATTAAAAAAGTATGCAGCTGTATTAGCAAATAGTATTGATAAAAATGAAACTTTTGCTCGAAATAATGCTGATAGTTTTATTATATTGCGTCATTATGAGAGTAAAGAAATGTTAAAACAAAAACAAATAGAAATTGATCAAATTTTGATTGATTATGTAAAGAAAGCAAAGAATGGTTATCAAATCAGGCTTTGTTGTGGTATTTGCTGTTATGAAGATGTTATTGAAAAACTTACTATCGATGAGTACATTGATCGTGCTATTTTTGCTCAAGATACTATAAAAAGAACTTCTGAAGAACACTATGCTTTTTATACTGAAGCAATTAGAAATAAATTGCATATGGAGAAAATGATTGAAAATAGGATGCAAACAGCTTTAGACAATCAAGAATTTCTTGTATATTTGCAACCTAAAGTCAATATTAAAACTGGTAAAATCGCATGTGCAGAAGCATTAGTTCGCTGGAAGAGTGAAGATAGATTGATTTATCCCGATCTGTTCATCCCTATTTTTGAAAAAAATATGCATATTAAGGAGATAGATAAATATGTATATCGTGAAGTTTGTAGCTGGATTAGAAAACGAATTGATGAAGAGTTACCATGTTATCCTGTTTCGGTTAATGTATCTAAAGTGCAGTTTTACAATTCTAAATTTGTGAATGAGTATTACCAAATAAAACAAGAATTTGGTATTCCCGATCGAATGATTGAGATAGAATTCACTGAAAGTGTTGCTTTTGAAAGAACAGATTTACTAATTAAAATTATTAATGATTTAAGAAATTATGGTTTTATTTGTTCTATGGATGATTTTGGAAAAGCGTATTCTTCATTAAATTTATTGAAAGATCTACCAATAGATGTTTTAAAGTTGGATAGTGCTTTTTTTGAAGATTCAGATAATCCGGATAAAGTTAAATTAATTATTAAAGATATTATTAAGATGGTCAATAATTTAGGAATTAAAACGGTTGCTGAAGGTGTAGAACAAGTTTCGCAGGTAGAATTTTTGCGTGAAGTAGGATGTGATTTGGTTCAGGGATATGTGTACTATAAACCAATGCCTATAAATGAATATGAAAAATTGATTGATAAAAATAGTTAGCCCATATGAATGATATGTATCATTTGTAGGGGCTGTTTTATTAAAAGATGAATTTAATTACTTTTTTTACATATGATTAATATAAATAATAGTTATTCACTTAAAAATAATTATAATAATATTTGTAATTTAAAAAATGTAAGCGTATACTTAAAGTAGATAAAGAATTTAGTGAAGGGAGGATTTGGAAATGATTACATTTATTAAAAAAATTATTTCCGGGCAGAAAAAACTGTATTTAGGGATATTAGCAGTTTTATCACTGTTATCATCATTCGAATTCATTTCGGTTGTGATGTATTCAACTAGTAATATTGAAGTGGATTTTGCAAATGGCTATATTCTGCAGTTAGTCACGGGAATTGTAATCATGATTGCATTTGCATTGACCTTGTTTGTGAATAATTACATTATTAATAATAAAAACGAGGAGTTTTCATTATTACTGCTTTGTGGTCGAAATATGAAGCAGATAATTCGCTATATTTTAATTCAATTTGGATTGCTATTTCTAATTTCCTATGCGCTTGGATTTTTAATTGGCTGGGGTTGGGTTTATATGTATAGTGCTATTTATGATGCTGTGATTACAGTTGACCTAACGAATATTTTAATTATTTATGGCGCTTTATTCTTAACAAAAATGATCTATGTGGTCGTTATTGATATGGGAAAATTTATGAGGATCAAAACTGATATTGCTGGCTATATGAATCATGTGCCACGAAAAACAACTAATTTTAATCCATTTAAATTAATGTCAAGTGGTTTAGCTTTAAAGGGGGAAAAGCCAAAAACTATTGATATGCTTCCAAAAGGAAAAATATTATCAACAATACTAGGAATATTACTAATATATATAGGTTTTACGCCAATGTTAAGATCAATTGAAAATAATAATTTACCTACTTATTTTGCTTTTTCATTATTAGGTGAGGTCCTCATCATTGATAATACATTTCCTTTATTATTTGACTTATTGCATAATAAAGTCTTACTAAAATCAAAGAACTGGATCATATCACTTAGTAATCTAAAAGATCTTACTGACGTAATGACAGCAATGATCAATATTTCAGCTGTTGTTGTACCAATAATTATTAGTTTCTTATTCTTGCAGTCAGTTTCGATTGACGTGCAAAATGCAATGATGATGAGTTTTTTTGCATTAATGGCGTCAATGTTCCTTTGTTTTATTATTCGCTTTATGATCTATTTGCCAACCCGAGCTTCAGTAATTGCAACAATGCGGGCTTTAGGTTACAACAAAAAAAGTATTTTTAAGATTCATTACCAAGAGATGATGCTGTTTATTATTTTAATTGTGATATTCCCAATTGTTATGTATGGATCCTTATTATATCAAAGTTATTTAGTTAATATGATTACTTACAATACTTTTATCACAATGATTGCAATTTATATTATTTTATATACATTTATGTCAATATATATGATCGTCAGTTATCGTAAATTAATCAAGGAGGTGTACGATGATGTCAGATATCTTAATCACGGCGAATAATATTAGTAAAATATATGATCAGGATATTTTATTAAAACGTGGCGCTAATTTTTATGCATTGCGAAATGTCGATTTCATCTTAGAGGAAGGGGATTTTATTAGTGTTATGGGGCCAAGTGGTTCCGGAAAATCAACATTATTAAATTGTTTATCAACATTAGATGAAGTAAGTAGTGGAGCAGTTAAAATATTTAATCGTTTTGTCGGTGAGATGAATGATGCTGAACTAAGTGACTATCGTAATCGATATTTGGGATTCATTTTTCAAAATCACAATTTAGTTCCATCATTATCTGTTTTTGACAATATTGCTACACCTTTGATTTTAAATGAAGTTTCTCCACAAGAAATTAAGGAACGCGTTAATGAGATTGGTGAACGCTTAAATATTAGCCATACTCTATATAAAAAGCCAAATGAATGTTCTGGTGGAGAACGGCAGCGTGTTGCTATTGCTAGAGCAATAGTAACGAAGCCAAAAATTGTTGTTTGTGATGAACCAACAGGGAATCTGGATTCTAAAAATTCACATGAAGTACTAGAAATCTTAAGAGAACTGAATCAACAAGGAACCTCAATTATCTTAGTAACTCATGATAATATGATTGCCAGTTATGCAAAGAAATTTCTTTATTTACGTGATGGACAAATTATTAATCGGATTGATTGTCAAAATGGCAGTCAAGTTGATTTTTTTAATGAGATTGTTAAGATAACAACACAGGATAGTTTATTAAAATTGTTTAATCCTCAAAATAATCTTAAAAAGGAATCTAAAAAAGAATTTCAAGAGAGGGAAATAAAAAATTCTGTTGGCGAAAAAACAGAAGATAGGAAGAATGAAAATACTACCAGTCAAGTAAAAGTTGAGACGTTTGAGCCCAAAAAATCTACTACTGCACGATTGATTGTTTATGCAATTTTTGATGGATTGGAATATGATGAAGCGTCTGCATTACGTAATCGTGTTTTAAATTTCGATAAGGATGCTGTCAGGTTCAATAATACTAATTATGAGGAGATTGAAATTCCTTACGATGAAATTAAGAGTACAAAAATCTCAATGTGTTCAAGATCAATAATTTCATGGCCGATGCCAGAATTTAGATTTTATCTTGATCTAGATATAATTACTAAAGATAATAATATATGTCGCTTTGAAGTGTTAAATCAAAGAAATGCATTAAGTTTATTTGATACATTGGAGAAGCATCAAATTGTAATGGAGGATCCTTATGGAATTGTAACATTGTATCGTAGTAAGCCGGATGATTTAGTACGTCATCGCTACCTTTTATATAATTTCAAAAAAATTGCTAAAGAATATAATCTTGATAACCCAAGAAATTTATAAAGGCAGTCAGCAGCTAATAAAATAAGATTAAAAAAATATTGAATTGATAGGATAGAAATATATTGGATACTAGGTATACTCTTATACCTAGTTTTTTTATGATTATTATCTAACTAATGGGGTATAATAAGATATAATTTTCATATAATTTAGTATTAGTGAAGGAGGAATTTAGTTGCCAGAACATAAGCTAATTTCTTTGTGCTTAGAAACCTCAGATAGAATAGTCGTGAATGTAACGTTGTTGAAAGAAGCGTCTCATTATAAAATGAGGACAGAGTATTTAAAAGAAGATGATAAAATCAAAGAAACTAATGATGAAGTAGCAAGAAATCTTGTTTATCAGCTTTTTGGTAATCTAGAAATAGCTGATTTTGAATGGTTAAATGATCTAGAAGCTAATTCTATTGGTAGTTTAAAAGTCTATTATGGTAGTCATGATTATTTGGAAAGACATTTTGACCAAGAAACTTTAAAGAAGTCAAATGAGTTAAAAGAAGTAATTATTTCTTTATTAGAATTTGTAGATAATAGTATTGATAAGCAAATGTTTTGATATTTTACCTGTTATTATAACAGGTTTTTCTTTATTTCCTGGGCAATATTTTAGCGAAAATAAGATTAAATATAGGAAATTTGTTACAAATAAGATACAATGGGTGTATAAAGTTTGGAGGATAGATATAAATGAGTGGATTTTTTGGTGTTGCATCAAAAGAAAGTTGCGTTTTAGATTTGTTTTTTGGGATTGATTATCATTCCCATTTAGGAACAAGACGAGGAGGAATGGCAGTTCATGGAAATAATGGTTTTCAAAGATCGATTCATAACATTCAAAACTCGCCGTTTCGAACTAAATTTGAAAAAGATATAGAAGAATTTGAAGGAAACTTAGGAATTGGTTGTATTTCTGATAATGAGGCACAACCGTTGTTGGTTAGATCCCATGTAGGATCTTTTGCCATTACAACAGTAGGTAGAATTAATAACTTGGAAGAGTTAAAAGATGATTGTTTTGCTAAAGGGGCAACTCATTTCTTGGAAATGAGTTCGGGTGAAGTCAATCCTACAGAATTAGTAGCGGCATTGATTAGTCAAAAGGATAGTATCGTAGAAGGAATTAAATATGTTCAAGACGTTGTTAAAGGCTCAATGAGTATTATGATATTAACATCTGAAGGAATTTATGCTTCACGTGATAAATTAGGAAGAACACCAGTGATTATTGGGGAAAAACCAGAAGGATATTGTGCGACATTTGAAAGTAGTGCATTTTTAAATTTAGGATATCATCATTATCGTGATCTTGGACCAGGGGAAATTGTTTTCATGACACCAAGTAAAATTGAAGTTAAACAAGGTCCTGGAGATAAAATGAAAATTTGTTCATTCTTATGGGTTTATTATGGATATCCAACATCAACTTATGAAGGAATCAATGTTGAGTGTATGCGTAATCGTTGTGGTAATTTATTAGCAAAACGTGATGATGTACAGCCAGATAGCGTTGCTGGGGTACCGGATTCAGGAATTGCCCATGCAGTAGGTTATTCAAATGTTTCAGGTATTCCCTTTGCTCGTCCATTTATCAAATATACACCGACTTGGCCACGGTCATTTATGCCATCTAGTCAAAGTCAAAGAAATATGATTGCTAAGATGAAATTAATTCCGGTTAAAGAATTAATTAAAAATAAAAGTTTATTATTGATTGATGATTCAATTGTTCGGGGAACACAATTAGGTGAAACAACAGAATTTTTATATGAAAGTGGGGCTAAAGAAGTTCATGTTCGTCCTGCCTGTCCCCCAATCATGTTCGGGTGTAAATATTTAAATTTTTCACGCTCTAGTTCAGAATTAGATTTAGTGACTCGTCGTGTTATCCAAAAACTAGAAGGTGATAATGTTAGTGATGAGATTTTAAAAGAATACGCTGACCCAGATAGTGAAAGATATAAAAATATGTGTGAGGAAATTCGTCGCCGCTCTAAATTTACATCATTGCGTTATCATCGTTTAGATGACATGATCGAATCAATCGGTTTAGATAAATGTAAATTATGTACATATTGTTGGGATGGGAAAGAAGATGAGGATTGCTAAGCAATCCTTTTTGTGAGGCATGATAATGCAGCATTTATATGAAGTTGTTGAAACTAGCTTTAAATATCCTATTAAGATTTGGAATCATCAGTTTAATCGCAGTAAAGTAATGAAGCCGCATTGGCATGACGAAATAGAGTTAATTTATTGTAATCAAGGTTCTTTTGAACTATCAGTGAATGGGGAAAAGAAGTTTGTTAATACTAAGCAGTTAGTATTGATTAATAGTAATAGTATTCATAGATTAAGATTTTTAGAGGATCAAACGAAAATAATAACATTACTTTTATCAACTGAGTTATTTGATGAATTTAAACTGGTACAATGTGAATTTGATTTATCTTTAATAAAGGATCAAGAGCAATTAGAACAGCTAATTATTTATTTAGGTGATCATCTTGATCAAGAAACTTTAGTTATACATAATCGAATGATGCAAATATATGAGCTGCTGCTGGAAGAATGTAGTGTTTATAAGTTGGCAATCACAAAAAAGAAACTACCGATAATTAAACAAATCGTCACTTATATTGAACAGCATTATGATGATGAATTGAATTTGACGATTTTAGCTAATCATTTTCATTTTAGTGAGGTTTATTTATCAAGAATGTTTAAGGAAAAGACGGGGATTACATTATTATCTTATATTAATAAAATTCGTTTAAATCATGCTTATAATGATTTGATGAATACTAGTCTCACAATTAATGAAATTGCATTAAATCATGGGTTTAAAAATGTGAAAGCATTTAATAAAATATTTAAAGAATATTATCACGATATTCCTTCAAAATATCGAAAAGGTTAAAATTTTGCCTATTATAGTATAAAAGGGCCAAGATTTTGACCTTTTGTTATGTTTAAATATAAAAGAGGTGAAGGATAATGCAAAAAAGTTGGTGGCAGGAGGCTGCTGTTTATCAGATTTATCCGCGGAGTTTTCAAGATAGTAATAACGATGGGATTGGAGACTTGCAGGGAATTATCAGTCGTTTAGATTATATTAAAAATTTAGGGGTTGATGTTATTTGGTTATGTCCAGTATATCAATCACCAAATTATGATAATGGTTATGATATTAGTGATTATCAGGATATTATGGCTGATTTTGGAACAATGGCTGATTTTGAAGAATTATTGAAACAAGCACATCAAAAAGGTTTAAAAATTATTATGGATCTAGTTGTAAATCATACTTCATTTAAGCATCGCTGGTTTGTTGAAAGCCGTAAATCTAAAGATAATGAGTATCGTGATTATTATATTTGGCGTGAGGGGAAAAATGATCAACCGCCTAATCTTCAGCAATCGGTTTTTGAGGGATCGGCCTGGCAATATGATGAAGATACAGAAATGTATTATTTACATTTATATACAAAGGAACAACCTGATTTGAATTGGGAAAATGAAAAAGTTAGAAATGAAGTATATAAAATGATGGAGTGGTGGCTAGACAAAGGTATCGATGGTTTTAGGATGGATGTTATTAACCAAATATCTAAAGATTTTGAAAAAATGGATAAAGCCATTATTAATGATCCGCATATGTATGAAATTATTTCTAATGGACCACGAGTACATGAATTTCTTCAAGAGATGCATGATCGTGTTTTAGCTAAATATGATACGATGACAGTGGGAGAAACAGCTGATGTCAGTGTAGAAGATGCTCTATTATATGCAGGGTTTGATCGTCGTGAATTGAAGATGATTTTTCAGTTTGAACATATGTCGTTAGATAAAGGACCAAATTTAACTTATCAGCGTCCTAAATTAGCAGATTTAAAAGTAGTTTTTGAACGGTGGCAAACAGGTTTGAATGGTAAAGCATGGAATGCTTTATATTGGGATAATCATGACCGCCCACGTGCAGTTTCTAAATATGGTGATGATTCAACCCCTTTTTATCTTGAAAAATCTGCGAAAATGCTAGCATTATTCATGTTTTGGATGCAAGGAACACCATATATTTATCAAGGTGAAGAAATTGGAATGACAAATGCATATTATCAATCAATGACACAGTATCGCGATGTTGATGCATTAAATAAGTATGAAGTTTTTAAACAGAATTATGATGAAGAAACGATCATTGCTTATTTTGGTAAACGTTCCCGTGATAATGCTCGGATGCCAATACCGTGGGATAACAGTAGGTTTGGAGGTTTTAGTATTGTTCAGCCGTGGCTCGCTCCAAGTCAAAAATATACAAATATTACAGTTGAAAACGCTTTAAAAGACCCTAACTCGGTATATTATTTTTATCGTGATCTACTGCGATTAAGAAAAGAATATGAGGTATTGATCTATGGTGACTATCAGCAGCTTTTAAAAGAACATCTCCAAGTTTATGCTTATCGAAGAACATTAAACGAACAACAGGTTATAGTTATTTGTAATTATAGTAAAGATGAAGTGGAAATAGATTTAGAATTTATTCAAGGAACTTTGCTGATTAGTAATTATGAAGATGATTTAAAACAAATATTAAGAAGCTATGAAGCAAAAGCTTATTTGGCAGGGAAGTAAACTTCCCTTTTTTACTTGCTTAAATTTTTGAATAATCATAAAATAAGATTATATAGAGGAGATAATTATGTTGGAATGTTTAGCAGTTGGAATTGGTGGCTTTATTGGTGCTGTATCAAGATATTTAATGGGATTAATTATAATTAAAGATACTACTTTTCCTTTTATGACTATGATGATCAATATCATTGGGGCATTTGTAATTGGATTAGTTGTAGCGTTAGCAAGTAAGTATAATCTTGAATCACGCTGGATTTTATTTTTGAAAACTGGGGTATGTGGCGGCTTTACAACATTTTCAACTTTTTCACTAGAAAGTATGAATCTGCTTAGTGATGGTAAGTTTTTGATGGCGGGAGGATATATTTTACTGAGTGTTAGCTTATGTTTATTATTTGTTTATTTAGGAAATTTATGTGTCAAAGTGTTATTATAATGATACGAGGATAAGGGGGCTGAGAAAATGAATATATTTAGTCGATTGGATAATTTAACAGATTTAACTACCAATGAACAGACTTTAGTTGATTATATGAAAAATAATCCAGAACGCTTTATTAATATGAGTGCTGATGAAATTAGTGCTGCTTGCTTTATTTCAATACCAACGATTTATCGTCTGTGTAAAAAACTAGAGCTTAATGGTTTAGCACAGCTTAAAGTAATGGTATCAACATCAATAAGAGATTATTTGAAAGAAAAGAAAACAATTGATTATAACTATCCATTTTCACAAAATGAGACGCAGTATCAGATTACAATGAAAATGAAAGAATTATACGAGCAGACTTTGATTGCCTCGAATAATCTAATTGACTTGGATCAATTACGACTGATTGCTTCAGCTCTAAAAAATGCTCAGTTCATCGATATGTACACTTCAGCTGGTAATCTTTACTTTGTTGAAAACTTTAAGTTTCAAATGTCAGAAATCGGTCGTTTTGTTAATGTTCCGGTTGAAGAATATCAACAGCTTTTAGCAGCTGCCTCAAGTGACAAGGAACATATTGCAATTGTTGTTAGCTTTGAAGGACGGGGAATGATTGTTGACAAAATTGTTAAATTGTTGAAAAAGAACAATACTCCAATCATATTAATTTCTTCAACGACGCTAAAGTCATTAGTTAGTCTTTGTGATTATAATCTTTACTTAAGTCCATATGAAAATCATTATAATAAGATTTCTTCATTTTCAACAAGGTTATCATTACTTTATTTGTTAGATTGCATTTATACATGTTATTTTAAATTAGACTATGATAAAAATGTTAAATATAAAACAGAAACATATTTGAAAATGACAAACCATGACGAATGAATGTAACGATTATAACAGGATTGTTTTAAATTAAAAAGAAACATTGAAAAAATATTTTCAATGTTTCTTTTTTAATATCGCCTGACAACAAAGATTGTTATAGTATAAGTGTAGAAAAGTAAATATTTGCTTGAAGGGAGAATTGTGTTATGGGTGATGTATTGTTATCAAGAATTATTAAGTATTTAAATGGCACTTTATTTTATGACGGTTACTATCAATTTTGTACTTTTGTAATTGCAAATTATCATCGAATGATTGAATATACATTTGCACAAGTTTGTAAAGAAAGTGATCTTGATCCACGAACGATCCTAGGATTTTTAAATTATCTTGGTTTTGATAACTATGAGGACTTTCATCGTAAGCTGGTAGCTGATGATATTTTACGTAATGACCAAATTCGAGCAAGATTATTAAGTATGAGCTATCGTGATTTATTCAGATTGATTGAAGTAAATGATTATGATATTTTTATGGATAATATTGTTTCTATATGCCATGATATATATGATGCTGATCGAGTAATTATTGTTGGAGGACTGTTTCCAACTAGTATTGCTGTTGAATTTCAAACTGATTTAATTACATTAGGTAAAAATGTGGTTCAATATCATGCTTATGATCCAAATATTAAATTTGATGAAAATGATTTTGTAGTATTCTTTTCATCTACTGGGCGTTCATTAAGAGATTTCTTAGCGAAAAAATCTTTAGGGCACTTAAGCAAGAGTAAGACATTATTGATTACCCAAAATCAACTACTTGAGAATGAAAACTTAAGTTGTATTAAGTATTTCTTTAGTTTACCGGGTAAGTTTGATGGAATTAGTTTTAATTATCAAATTATGGCAATCTTAGATTTAATTAGAATTATTTATTATCAAGAGTATTTTGTTGAGTATACAGAAGAGGCATTGGAATCAAGATAGATTGTAGAAAAAAATAAAAATAATTGAAGATTATTAATAAACTATTGACATCATTTTATATCCGTTTTATGATTTTAAGTATAGTAAATTCGATAATCTAGGAAGAGTAAACAGCTAATCTTTATTTAAGAGACTTGGTGGCTGGTGAGAGCCAAGATAAAGATACTGATGAATGGGCCTGGTTAGAAGCAAAATGAAACTTAACTGGAGTAGTGGCGCCGTGCTTTTCGCGTTAAGAAAAACAGACATGATGGTGTCTTACAAGGTGGCATAATGGTTTTTATCCTTGAGGATAAAAGCCTTTTTTATTTAATCAAAGAAGGAGATTTATATGAAAAATATTATTTTAACAGGCGATCGTCCAACAGGAAGATTACATTTAGGACATTATGTTGGTTCCCTAAGACGACGAGTGGAATTACAAAACTCAGGAGAATTTGATGAAATTTTTATTATGATTGCTGATTCTCAGGCTTTAACAGATAATGCTGATAACCCTGAAAAAGTCCGACGAAATATTTTAGAGGTTGCTTTAGATTATTTATCAGTTGGTTTAGATCCTGAAAAAACCACAATGTTTATTCAATCTCAAGTACCAGCATTATTTGAGTTTACGGCTTATTATATGAATTTAGTTACAGTTTCAAGATTACAACGTAATCCAACGATCAAGGAGGAAATAAAACAGCGTGGATTCGAAACAAGTATTCCAGTTGGTTTTTTAAATTATCCGGTTTCTCAAGCTGCCGATATCACAGCTTTTGATGCCACTTGTGTTCCTGTTGGTGAAGATCAAATGCCGTTAATTGAGCAGACTAAAGAAATTGTTCACAGTTTTAATCGGATTTATGGTGATGTTTTGGTAGATCCAAAAATTATGTTGGCTGAAAATGAAGTTTGTCAAAGATTGCCGGGAACAGATGGCAAAGCAAAAATGTCAAAGTCAATTGGAAATTGTATTTATCTTGCGGATACTAGTGAAGATGTTCGGAAAAAGGTAATGAGTATGTATACAGATCCAAATCATTTAAAAGTTGAAGATCCGGGAACCGTTGAGGGAAATACAGTGTTTACTTATTTGGATTGTTTTTGCAAAGATGAATATTTTGAAAAATATTTACCTGATTATAAAAATCTTGATGAATTAAAAGAGCATTATCGTCGTGGTGGTTTAGGTGATGTTAAAATAAAAAAATTTTTATTTAATGTTTTAGAAGAAACATTAAATCCAATTAGAGAAAGAAGAGCTGTTTTACAAGCTGATATTGCTGCTGTTATGAAAGTGTTAGAAGATGGTTGTGTTAAAGCTAATGAAAAAGCGAATGCAACACTTAAACGTGCTAAAGATGCAATGAAGATCAATTATTTTGATGATAAGGATAATATTACTGAATATTTTAAATAAAAGCCGAATAGGCTTTTTTGTTTGAGGTTTGTTTGGTAAAATATTGGAAGAATATGGAAATTGAGGTACGATAATGAATTTTTTTATATTAATAATGCTTATTTTGTGCTTGATTGGCTTGATTGACAAGATCTTGAATAATAAGTTGGGACTAGTAGCTGCTTTTGATAAAGGGATGGATTCGATGGGTGGAATTGCCATGAGTATGATTGGGTTTTATTGTATCGCAATTACATTGATTCAAAATAATGTAGATGTGATTACTAAAATAAGTGCCGATTCATCATTAGATCCATCAATTGTTGTTGGGAGTATTCTTGCACCTGATATGGGTGGGTTTTCAATTGTTTCGGGACTTGGTAATAGTACTTTTTTGATTTTTTCAGGGGTTATTTTGACTGCAACATTAGGACAAACAATTAGTTTTCAATTACCAATTTTTTTAGCATCTTTAAAAAAGGAAGATTTAAATCCATTTATTAGTGGATTAGTTTATGGGATTTTAAGTTTACCAATAATTCTAGTGGCAGTTGCCTGGTATTTACAAATTCCTAATTTATTAATTAACTTATTACCAATAATTATACTTTGTGTTATCTTGGTAATTGCTCTATATGTTTCTTATGATAAAACCATTTTTGTTTTAACATTATTTGGTTATTTGATTAGAATTATTAGTATCTTGTTGTTTGGAATGGTTGTTTTACAGCTGTTTTTTGATACATTGCCTTTTACTACAACTGCTTTAATTAGTGATGCAATGGTAATTGTTTTACGGATGTGCATTGTTGTGTGCGGATCAATGATTTTAAGCGATTTGATTATTAAACGTTTTTCACGAATGATTTTCATGATTGGTCAAAAGTTGGGTGTCAATAGTGCTAGTGTGATGGGACTACTATTAAGCCTTGGGACAAGCATTGCAATGATTCCATTGTTTTCACAAATGGATCGTAAAGGGAAGATGATGAATGCCGCTTTTAGTGTAAGTGGAGCTTATGTTTTAGGGGGACAGCTAGGATTCATTTCTAGTGTAGTCGATGGTAATGGCGTCATAATCTATATGATTAGTAAGATAATCGCAGGTTTACTGGCAATTGTTTTTGTATTGATATTTTATCGAGAGGAAAAAGTGTCAGTGGATGCGATGGAAAAATAAGTTGAATAATATTGCAGGAGTAAATAATGAAGGTTTTATTGAAATTATAAGTAATTGTTTGAATTATGTTGATTCGCGATTGATTGATCATGGTTTACGAGTAGCTAATATGACATATCGTATGCTTGAGGCTCAAAATAGTCATGAACAAAAGTACTTGCAAGATGTTTTTATGTTAGCAATGCTACATGATATTGGAGCATATAAGACAGAAAAAATTGATCAAATGTTTATTTTTGAGACAAAAAATATATGGCAACATGCTATTTATGGTTATTTGTTCATAAAGAACTTTTCACCACTAGATAAATTGGCACCTGCTATTCTTTATCATCATCTTGATTATCAAAAAATGATTTATATTGATGACGAAATTAAAAATATCTCTCAGATTATTAATTTGTGTGATCGAATTGATGTATTTTTACAAACTTCAAATGATTATAGCATGCTTAAAGATTACTTAGATAAGGAGTCAGGAACTAGATTTGTAGAAAATTTGATTACTACTCTTTATTGACAGGTTGATCAAGTCTATCAATTTACAACTAATCCATTTTCAAAATGGCAAAAAGTAACTAGTTTAAATATTTCGCTTTCATTAGAATAGTTGGATAGTTATTTAAATATGTTAGTTTCTCTAATTGATTTTCGTAGTTATTTTACAGTTACACATACTATTACCACATGCACGATATCTTTAGAGTTAGCAAGATTATTAAGCTTAAGTTCTGAACAGACAAAAAAGATCTATTATGGTGCAATGATGCACGATCTTGGTAAAATTGGAATTCCAATTGAAATATTAGAATATCCGGGTCAACTGACTCAAGAGCAAATGATAATAATGCGTAGTCATGTTCTTAAAACGAGAGAATTATTAGAAGAAAAAATAGATCAAGAAATTTTAGAAATTGCGTGTCGGCATCATGAAAAACTGAATGGTTCAGGTTATCCGCATAGTTTATGGGAAAACCAGTTGACTCAAGAGCAGCGGATTGTAGCAATAAGTGATATTGTAAGTGCACTATGTGGAAAGCGCAGTTATAAAACTTCTTTTAGTAAAGAAAAGACTTGTGAAATTTTAAATCAAATGGCACAAGCAGGAGAAATAGACTCAATGATCGTTGCTCAAGTAATTGATAACTACGATTTAATCGAGGGAAAAGTCTGGAAAGAGGCTGCGGCAGTTTTAGAAAAGTATAATACTATTATTAGTGATCTATTGAACAGAAAACAAGAGTTGATTAAAGCAAAATGGCTATATTTAGTTTTTCGATATTCAAAAACTGGAATTGTCAATTTAAAAATTGATTGATGAAGTATTCTTCTTTTGGAAGGATATTTTTTCTTTTGTTGAAAAAGAACTGATAATATCAAGTAATATTGTAAAATAAAGAAAAATAAGGAGGGTGTTTATGGCAAAAAGGTTAGGATTATATTTTTTAGGAATATTGATTTTAGGATTTGGAATTGTTTTAAATACAAAAACTGGTTTAGGGGTTGCGGCAATTAATTCAGTTCCATTTGGAATTAGTGAAATGACCAATTTATCATTAGGGATGGCAACAACTATTTTATATATTATTTTTGTTGGAGTGCAATTATTGATTTATCAGAAATTAGATTTTAAAGTTTTATTACAAATTCCATTTTCTTATTTTATGGGATATGTTTTAGATTTTTATAATAACTTATTAAATTTTACAGTTACTTCATTACCTGTTGCATTAGTTCTATTAGCGATTGCTATTTTAGCTACTGCTTTAGGAGCATATGTTGTTGTAACGTTAGATTTAATTCCTAATCCTGCTGATGGTATGGTCAAAGCATTAAGCCAGGTGATTGACAAAGAGTTTGGTAAGACAAAATTATTATTTGATTGTGGAATGATGCTTGTCACAATTATTACTACATACTGTTTGGCGGGGAAAATTATTGGAATTGGGATAGGAACAATATTATCTGCTGGATTTATTGGCCAAATTATTGTGATTTATAATCGTTATTTCACAAAACATTTAACATTGATTGTTGAAAATAGTCGAGCGTGATAATTATTTATAAATCCCTTTTATCTTCTCAATATAAAGGCGTTACTTCAATAATATAATTTGTTATAATAGTTTATATAGAACTGAGGAGATAAAAGATGAATGGATATCAATTGAGGATAGATGTGGAGGGGTGTGCGGATCCTATATGGCGGCGTATTAAAATACCTGCAATAATTAGTTTTGAAGATCTGCATCAGTTAATCCAAACTTTATTTGGTTTTGAAGATTATCATCTATATGAATTTAGGATCAAGGAATTAGGGATCTGGATTCCTGGTGGTGAAACAGATATTGAAAATCAGATAAATGATGACGTTGAGATAGTTGATAATCTTGAACGGATTGCGGATTATTTAAAAAAAGAAATGGTAATTTACTACCATTATGACTTTGGTGATGATTGGCAACTTTTAATTACGGTTGAACAAGAGTTAGAGGGCGTTGAGCACTATCCTGTTGTAGTTGAATTTTGTGGTAATAATTTGATAGAGGATTGTGGGGGAATTGAACGTTATCAAGAAATTATATTAAGTCGAGATGATCTGGATATTAATTTTGATCTAGAAGATATTAATAGTTGTTTATCATTGTTAGGGGTTGATGAAATATTAAATAATAGCCCGTTAAAAAATGAGTTTATTGAAATTTTAGAGCAGTTAAAAGAATTAGTGAAGAAACGTGAGTTTACTGATAATCAAGTGATTAAACTAGTATCTAACCAAACTACATATTGGGTTATTTTAAAAACATTAGAAGGTTATGTGATTGAATTATTTGAAACTTATAATGATCTTTTAGAGGGTTTTTATAATCTTGCTAATGAAGGAATAAATAATGCATTTTGTAACTGCTGGACTATTTTATTATCTGAACAGGAACTTGATTTTGATGTGGCATTAGATGAGGATAACTATTTGGCTGCTTTTCGTAATGAAGCGGGATATATTCCATGCTTATTAGAAGTTGAGGAAGCAAGGGTAATTTTAGAATTATTAAAAGAATTTGCAAATGGGATTAAAGAAGATCAAAATCGTAGTGAGTCTGATGAAATTATTGAAATATATGTTGAAGATGGTAAATTTAAGGAGAGTGCTATTTTTGTTCATGAACCACAAATTGACTTAAATCGCTATGATTTTGGCTATTTAGGTGAACATGAGCTTGAAACTAAGCGTGAAAATACAGAACGTTTATGTGTTGATGTTGTCTGTTTACCAATGACTAATACAGATAAAACCAATGAGTTAAATGTTTATGCTGTAATTGCCGGAGAAAGCGATTATTTAATTAAAGAAGTTGATTTTCCTAGTTTACAAATTATTGGTGAAGCTTTAATTGATGGATTGCTTGAATATGCTAATCGTTATGGTAAACCACAACGAATCGTAGTAAATAATTTAAATGTTCTTTTCTTAGTCTTGAATTTTATTAGTCAATATGATATTGATTATTTTGAAGATGAGATAACGCTAGAAATTGAAGGGGCGATAATGGATGCTTTTGGCCTTGAAACTGCTGATGAGGCATTTAATGATCCTTTTATTCAAGAATTGTTGGAGCAGTTAGATGGTAAAAGTGAAGAAGAAATTGAAGAAAAAATAAATGAGATATTAGCTAATATGGAGCTGCTAAACTAATCTTTGAGGGATAATAGTTTAGGGTTTGGAAATAATATAAGCATCATATTAGTAAAATTAGAATATTAGGTTTATACTAAAAGTGATTTAGGAGGCTGTGATGATGAATTGTATTAGAGAAGTAAATGAGAATGTTTATTGGATTGGCGGGAATGATCGTCGCTTAAGTTTATTTGAAAATATTTTTCCAATTCCAAGGGGAATTTCATATAATGCTTATGTTGTGTTAGATGAAAAGACCATTTTATTAGATACGGTTGATTGGTCGATTGGACACTTATTTTTTGATAATCTTGAAACAGCATTGCAAGGAAGAACATTGGATTATATTGTTATTAATCATATGGAGCCTGATCATTGTGCATGTTTAAAAGAAGTGATAAATCGTTATCCTGAAGTCGTGATTGTAGGAAATGCTAAAACATTTACAATGATTGATCAATTTTTTGGGATTGAGATCAATAAGTTAGTAGTTAAAGAGAATGATACTTTAACTACAGGAAAACACACTTTTACTTTTGTGATGGCACCACTCGTACATTGGCCAGAAGTAATGGTGACATACGATAGTTATGATAAAACATTATATAGTGCTGATGCTTTTGGAACATTTGGAGCATTAGACGGAGCTTTATTTAATGATGAAGTTGATTTTGAACATGAATGGCTTGATGATGCTAGGAGATATTATGCTAATATCGTTGGAAAATATGGACCACAAGTTCAAATGTTATTAAAAAAAGCTAGTAGTTTAGAAATTGCCACAATTTGTCCGCTTCATGGACCTGTATGGCGTAATAATATTGATTACATAGTTAGCAAATATGATTGTTGGTCTAAATATGAACCAGAAGAAAAAGGTGTTGTTTTAGCTTATGGTTCGATCTATGGTAATACTGAAAATGTAATGGAAATAATTGCTTCAAAATTGAAGCAAGCCGGGGTAAAAAATGTTAGAATGTATGACGTATCTAAAGTGCATGTTTCTAATTTAATTAGTGAAGTGTTCCATTATAGTCATTTGATTTTAGCAGCGCCAACATATAATAGTGGAATTTTTCCACCAATGGAAAACTTCCTTAGTGATATGATTGCTTTATCATTAAAGAAAAGAAGTGTAGCGTTATTAGAAAATGGAACATGGGGAGCATTATGCGCAAAACACATGCGTACTAAATTAGAGACGATGAAGGATATGGAAATCATCAACGAACCAATCACAATTAAGTCAACTTTGAAAACTGAGCAAGTGGATGATATTGATAATTTAGTTACTACAATAGTTGCTTCAATTGGATAATAGAAAGCCGGTGATCATTATGATCAGGCTTTTTTATTTTCTAATAAGTTATATAATAAATATATAACTTATTAGAAGGAGAACAATTATGGATATAGATGGTCTAAGAAATATGATGTTTGTTTTTAAAACAAAATCAAAGAGGAATATAATTCAGTTATTTAATTTTCGAAGCTCAAAAGCAAATAATATTGATGAAACTCAAATTAAAGAAGTAAATGATTATTTATATATTCCGATAGATTTAAAGAATTGGCTTGATATTGATACAAACAAATGTTTGGAGAGAGTTTTAACAACGTTGTTGCATTTAACAGATCCTAAAAGTGGTAGACCTGGCGCATCAATAGCGACGATTGTGGCAGGATATGATGAAAATCATCAGTCAAATTTTATTTTTACAACTGATTATATTGATGGAAAGCATACTGTTATAGGTTATTACGAAAATGGTGATGAGGTTATTTATCGTGACAGTATTGTTTTAAGAGGAAAGAATTGTTTAGATAAGTATAATGATTTAAGTAGCAAATGGCAAATTAAATAAAAAGTAGACGTTGAAATAAATCTATATGGTTTATTTTAATGTCTACTTTATTTTATTAATAATTAGCTAATGATACTCTTTTTCTTTAAATGCGGTAATATCGCTAGAGATATAAAGGTATTGGATTTCTTCTGCATCAGCTTTAACAAACTCAAAACTAGTTTTAAACCAAACTGTTTTTGAATTAATATTAATTGATAGAATTTCGTAATAGTCTGTTTGTTGTTTGAAGGCTTTAATAATATTTTGTTCAAATATCTTAAAGGCATCACGATTAAAGTTATATTCAAATTCTTTATTATCAAGATATCGCTGATATTGTTCTTTATTATAACCATATTTAGAAATTAGACCATTAGTAATGATTGTATGTTTTACATTATTTTTTCTACAAGTTATTAAAACAATATCAACAGGAGAGTATTTCTCTAATAGCTGCATTTGATTACGTAATTCAATATTTTTAGTAACGTTAGTAACAACCCCTTGAAAAAATCTTGTGCCATTATATTCTAATACAGATGTCTGGTCAATTACCCAAATATATCCATCTTTAGCAAGCATCCGATATTCTAAGTCGAACGATTCATCTTGCTGAGATAAATTTTCAGTTGTACGAACTGCTTTAGCACGATCATCAGGATGAATCATATTTATAAATTTATCATTAAAAAGTTCTTTTATCTCTTGCCGGGTATAGTTGAAAAATTCTAAGAAGCGATTACTAATATGAATAAAATCATAATCAGGTGTATCGGCACAACGATGATAACCGCCAGGTAATTTATTATTCAAATAATAAAGCTCCTGATTTACTTTTTGTAGTGTTTCATTGTGTTTAGCTAGTTTTTGTTGAGCAGCAATGGTTTCTGAAATATCAATACAGGCACTGACAATCGCTAATCGTCCATCTTCTGTTTCAATAACTTTCCCTTTATCAAGCGTCCAGAACCAAGTACCATCTTTTTTAGGCATTCGATAAGTTGTAGTGTATTCTAATCCAGAATAGTAATTGGAACCAATATCTTTAGCTACTTGTTCACGATCATCAGGATGAATTGTATTAATAACCTGCTCCTTGATAGCTATTGCGAATTCTTCATAAGTTTCATAACCGAGTAATTTGACTAAGGCATCATTAGCGAAGAAAAGTGGAAAGCCATCTTCACAATAACCGCCAATCATGCCTCCGGGTGACATTTGAGAAAAAATGGAGGAAGCTAAGGCTTTATTTTCTTCAGCTAAATTCATAAAAGAATCATCGTTTTCTGAAATATGAACAGCAGCAGCTAGAGCTTTTTGAGAAGATTCTAACTGTTTTTCTTTTTTCTTTTGTTCAGTAATATCAGAAACCTGCGCATAATACAAATTCGAGTGATCTAGTTTTTTTAACAAAAATAAATAAATATTTAACCACTTATAAGTGCCCTTAGCAGTTAAGTAACGGATTTGTCCCTTCGTACCATTGATTAGGTGGACTGTAGCTTGTTCAAATAGGTCGAGAAAAATAGTTTGATCAGGCTCATAAATATTTTCTAATATTTTTAGTCGCTTTTCTTCAACATCAACGCCACTTTCATCAACAATTTTACAATAATTTTGATTAACGTTTAAAAGTTCTATATTATGACCATCAAATTCAAAAAATGCAATACCACCTAAAATATTATTTAACATGGCATCGCTCAATACATGATGATCAACTAAGGTCTTAATACTAATATAATTGATTTGCTTTGCCTGGATACCACGATAGTCAACCTTATCGTCATTTTTAATAATTGCTTCAAATTGTTTGCTAGTCATTGGTTTGTAAAAGTAATAGCCTTGAGCATATAGGCAGCCCAAATCTAAAAGAAGTTCAACTTGCTGGCTGGACTCGATTCCTTCAGCAATGACTCTAAGCCCCATTAATTTAGCCATATTGATGATTGCTTCTAAAATACCAATTCCTTTATCACTACTTTGCTCATTCATGTTTAAAAAATTCATATCAATTTTTAAAACATCGACATTAATATCTTTGAGCATATTGAGGGATGAATAACCACTGCCAAAATCGTCCATTGAAACTAAAAAACCTTCTTGTCGTAATTCTTTTATTATTGTTTTGACTTTATCATATTCTTCAACATAGGCGCTTTCAGTAATCTCAATTTCAATTAGATTATGATTAATTTGATATTTGTTTACTAAATCTTTGAAACATTTAACTACATCGAGAGTAAACATATCAATTCGTGAAACATTAACGGAAATAGGAATTGCCTTATGTCCATTATCGATCCACTTTCGAAGATGTTTATACACACAATCCCAAATATAATAATCCATTTTGCCAATTAGGCCATTTTTTTCAAGAATTGGAATAAACTCATTAGGAGGAATAATTCCTTTTTTAGGATGTTGCCAGCGAACCAGAGCTTCAGCCCCAACAATTTTTCCAGTTTGAATATTACATTTTGGCTGAGCATAAAAAGTAAATTCGTTGTTTTCAATAGCATTTTGAAAATCAAGGAGCAGTTTATGTTCTTCCTCCATTTGTAATTGCATTTTATCTTGATAGTAGGCAATTCGTTTAGCATAATTTCCTTTTATTGAT
Source organism: Erysipelatoclostridium sp. MSK.23.31 (assembly GCF_019125875.1). Taxonomy (NCBI): domain Bacteria; kingdom Bacillati; phylum Bacillota; class Erysipelotrichia; order Erysipelotrichales; family Coprobacillaceae; genus Thomasclavelia; species Erysipelatoclostridium sp. MSK.23.31. The sequence continues at coordinate 111,079 of NZ_JAHOCB010000003.1, forward strand.
GTAAGGGCGATGACTGCTCGGTCATAAATAGTTTGGGAAGGCATATTTCTATCATCAACGAGGCAAACTCCCAAGGCTGGATAAAACCCAATTTTATCTTGAAATTCTTCAATGTAGTGCATTAATTTGTCAAGAATCATTTTTGTATGATTATTATGATAAGGAATTAAAAGTGCAAAATCATCACCTAATAAATACCCGGCAATACCCCTTAATTGTTGACTGATTGTTTTAAGTTCTTTAGCAATTGCACGTAAGAATAGATCACCTGCTGCAATTCCATACCATTCATTAAATAGTTTGAAATGTTCAATATCGATAGCGACCATACAATATTGATGGGAAGTATCAGTTTTCAATAAATTATCAGCAATTTGAAAAAATGAATTTGTCTGATAAAGTCCAGTTAGTTCATTGAACTGTTTTTTATCAGGAAGCTGCTGAAAAGTTGGGGGTTCATTTATTTCTTGGATAAAACACATGATGATTTCATCATTCATTTGGGAATTTTCAATAGCTACAACGGTTTGTAAGACCCAACAGTATTTACCATCTGTTTTCTTTTTTCTGAAATAGCCTTTTAGAATTTGATGCTGATTAGAGCTAAACGTTTCATGAAGTTTTGGAAGATCCCAAAAGTTTAAAAAATTATCATGATCATCGGGGTGAATCATTTCTTCATCGATTATTTGATTGATCATTGTATTAATTTTTCCTTCAGTCGGAGGAATAATATATTTATTAGGAACATGATAAAGAATTTTATATAAGTTACGAGTGATATTTAGTTCAAATAATTCATCGTAAGCGTTAAGGTTAGTAAAATTGTAAAACAAGTTTTTATCTTCTTCTTGAATATCTCTTATCATGATCAGATTAACATCTTTATAATTTAACCAATCAATAATAGCACTATTGATTTCCTGCCATTGATTTATTTTGCGATTATAAAAAATAGGTCTTGTACTATTACTATTTAGCTGTAATGGACAATCATGACAAGGCTTTTTTTCGTCTCTAACTGCATGATAGCATAATTCACCAACTTTAACACATGGGAATTTTTGTAGAGCATTATCATTACAATACAAAATTTTATAATTTTTATCAATTATGTAAATATAGGTATCACCATCACCTTTTAACATGAAATCACCCCTTTTACCCTTAGTCTTATAATATTATTATAGGTGATTTGTTTTATCATAGCAATAAACGCAATAATTTAAATTTTAGACATCAGATTTTATGATTATTATAAATTTAACTAAAATATATGGTTTAAATATGATAGGATTAGAAAAAGGTGATGATTGAAATGTTAATAATTGAAAAATTAAACTTAAAAGAAAAGATGTCTGATGGTGAAGAAAGTATTGCAGCTTTTATCTTGACCTTAGGTAAGGAACTTCATAAATATTCAACTCGAAATATTGCCGAAGCAACTTTAACCTCACCAGCTACTGTAATTCGTTTGTGTAAGAAACTTGATTTTAAAGGTTTTGATGATTTTAAGGAACAATTTTTAAAAGAAATGAATTATCTTGATCAACAATATGGAAAGGTTGATGCTAATTTTCCTTTTAATCGTAATGATACGATGATGAAGACTGCTCATAAGATATCACATTTATATGAAGATACAGTAACAGATACTATGACATTGTTGCATCATGATGATCTTCAAAAAGCTTTACGGTTATTAAAAAATAGTAATTCTATTCATATTTTTTCTACAGGAACAGCTTTAAATTTAGCTGAGTCTTTTAAAGAAAAGATGTTGAAAATTGGTAAGAATGTAGTAATTTCAAATAATTTAAATTATCAATTGTATGAGGTTAGCTGTATTCCAAAAGGAGATATCGCCATTATTATTTCCTACTCGGGTGAAACGATCAATACAATTAAAATTGCTCAAACTTGTAAAAATAATAAGATTCCGATTATTGCAATCACTTCATTTGGTGAAAATACTCTTGCTAAGTTAGCATCATGTAAATTGACCATTTCAACAAAAGAAAGCTTATATCATAATCTTGGGGATTTTAGTACCCATCTTGCGACACATTTGATGTTGGATATTTTGTATTCGGTTTTCTTTCTTGAAGACTATGATCAAAATTATGATAATAAAATTAAGATTACAAAAGATTTAGAAGCGTTGCGTAGTTCGACTAATCCCATCATTAATGATGGGATTGAAAAATGAAACACTGTTTCATGAATTTTAATATTGAGATGATCTAAATTTAAACAGTGTTAAAATCTCTTTAATTTCTATATAGTAATGACCTCCTTATTGGTATATTAAGCTAGTAAGGAGGTTTTTTAATGAAAATAAAGGATAATTTTTTATGGGGTGGTGCTACTGCCGCAAATCAATATGAGGGAGCTTACCGTGAGGATGGTAAGGGACTAAGTATAGCTGATGTCGAAATGGGATCGAGTCACGGAGTTCCCCGTGAAATTCATGATAGGGTTCAATCAGGCTGTTATTATCCTAGTCATGAAGGAATTGATTTTTATCATCATTATCAAGAGGATATTGCCTTGTTTGCTAAAATGGGATTTAAGTGTTTTCGAATGTCGATCAATTGGCCCCGGATTTTTCCTAATGGGGATGAGTACGAACCTAATCAGGCTGGTTTAGAATTTTATGATCGTGTTTTTGCTGAACTAGCTAAATATCAAATTGAGCCAATCGTTACATTATCACATTATGAAACACCTCTCTATCTTGTTCAAAAATATGGATCATGGCGTAATCGAAAGTTAATTGATTTTTTTGAACGCTTTTGTGAAGTTATATTTACCAGATATCGAGAGCAAGTAAGATACTGGATGACATTCAATGAAATTAATGAGGTAATGAATCAAGAGATGCCTTATCATCAAGCAGGAATCATTTATCAGCCGGGAGAAAATCATGGTGATGTAAAGTTACAGGTTTCTCATCATTTGATGATTGCAAGTGCGAAAGCAGTAATTTTAGGACATCGAATTAATCCGGAATTTAAAATTGGATGTATGTTGCAGTATCCAATGACTTATGGAGCAACGTGTAGACCGCAAGACGAATTAGCAAAACGTCTTTCGATGCTGCCTAATTTTTATTATAGTGACGTAATGGTTAGGGGGCATTATACTAATACTTGCCGAGCTCAAGCAAAGAGATTAAATGGTAATTTTATAACGATAAAAGGGGATGAAGAAATTTTACAGGCTGGTAAAGTGGATTATATTGCAATTAGTTATTATTTTTCATCAATTGCTTCGTATTCAAAAGATTCAGAAATCAAAGTCACAAGGGATAATCCCTATTTATCAGTAAATGATTGGAACTGGCCAATTGATCCACTTGGCTTAAGATTATCGTTAAATGAATTATATGATCGCTATCAAGTACCACTTTTTGTTGTTGAAAATGGTTTAGGCGCAATCGATGAAATAGAAGAAGATGGAACAATCAATGATGATTATCGAATTGCTTATTTAGCTAGCCATATTGATGCATTGCGTGATGCTATCGAAATAGATGAAGTTGATGTCATTGGCTATACTTGTTGGGGTCCAATCGATATTATTTCAGTAGGTACTGGAGAGATGAAAAAACGCTACGGTTTTATATATGTGGATAAAGATGATCAGGGTATGGGAACATTAAAACGTAGTAAGAAGAAAAGTTTTGACTGGTATAAGCAAGTTATTGCTTCAAATGGTTATGACACTTCTTATAAGGGGATGAAAAATAATGAAACAAAATAGTTTACTATTAAAAAGGGGAATTGCTTTTCTAGTCGATTTGTATATTGGAGCATTATTGGGATCACTGCCAATTTCAATAATATCATTAATAACGATAAAGCAGATGACACAAAATATCTTTTTATTAAATCATCAAATTGCCATCATAGCAGCATTGCTCAGTCTTTTATTACTCGGATTTTATTATTTATATATACCTTGCTGGATTTATTCGGGTCAGACTCTCGGAAAAAGACTAATGGATCTTAAGATTAATAATAAGGGAAAAAAATTTTTAGTTAAACGTCAATTATTTGTGCTCCTTATTTTAACTTCAGGAGGAAGGTTAGTTGCACAACTATTAAGTTTGCTTAGTGGTTATAGTTTAATTGAAATTAGTAATGATATCACAATGTATCTTTCGCTTATTTCAATAGGAATGCTGCTACTAAAAAAAGAAACTTTACAAGATCGTTTGTTTAAGACTACAGTAAAAGATATTTCAAATAAAAATATATTAATTAAAAACCATATTTAGGAGGATATTATGGATCGTTTTATGGATAAGATTGGTGATGCGATTGCACCAATTGCACAAAAAATGACAGCAAATCGATATTTAAGTGCAATTAAGGAAGGTTTTTTTGGATCAACTCCAATTTTAATTGCAGGGTCTATTTTCTTATTATTCACTAGTTTACCTTTCAATGGATATACTGAGTTTATGGAAAGCACCTTTGGTGCTGGGTGGATGGATTTTTTCTATTTGCCGTATCAAGTAAGTTTTAAATTAATGGCTATTTTCGTAGTTATTGGTATGGCTAAATCATTAGCTAATTATTATAAAGTAGATAGTAAATTAGCTATTGCATTATCTTTTGTTGGAATTTTATTATTGACACCAGTGATTGTTACTGTTGAAAATGTAAAGGGATTGCCGTTAGACAATTTTAGTGCGCAAGGTTTATTTGTTTGTATGATAGCAGCAGCTCTTGCAGTAGAGATTTATCGTTGGTGCGTACAAAAAGGATTTACTATTAAAATGCCAGATTCTGTGCCTCAAAATGTATCAAGTGCTTTTGCAGCAGTTATTCCTGCCTTTTTAATAATTTTATTATTTAATATTTTAAGAATGGGATTTGCAATGACTGATTTTGGTTCTGCCCAAACATTTGTTTTTACAATTTTGCAACAGCCATTGCAATCTTTGGGAGGAACTTTACCAGCCACGATCTTAGTCCTTTTAGTTGAAGCGGTGATCTGGTGTTTTGGATTACATGGTTCAAGTATTGTTTCATCTGTCATGAATCCAATTTGGTTTGCTCAATCAGCAGAAAATCTTGCTGCTTTCGAAGCTGGTCTAGCAATGCCGCATATTGTTAATTATCAATTTATTTCTTTTTTCGTTAAATTAGGTGGAGTAGGGGCAACTTTGAGTTTAACGTTATTATGCTTATTTAAAGCGAAATCTGATCAATATAGAGCTTTGGGAAAATTAGGAATAGGTGCATCTTTATTTAATATCAATGAACCAATTATTTTTGGGTTTCCAATCGTCTTAAATCCGATGATGATGATTCCCTTTATTTTAGCGAATGTATCAGTGGGGATAGTAACTTATTTAGCAATTTATTTAGGATTAGTGCCAATGATCAATGGAATCAATCTGCCATATACTATTCCAGCTGTAATTTCAGGGTTTATGATCAGTGGCTGGCAAGGGGCTTTATTACAAGTTGTTTTATTGCTTCTGACAGGGTTGATCTATTATCCATTTTTTAAAGCTCAGGATAAGCAGGCATTTATAGAAGAACAAGCTAAAAAAGAAGCATTACTTGACTAATGAGGTAATAAATAATGGATATTACTGTAGTTATCATTCAACTGATACAGTTATTTATTTTAATTGGGATTGGCTATCTTCTTGGCAAGACGTCACTATTTAGAGGGATGTTTGTACAACAATTAACTAATCTGGTCTTAAATCTCACAATGCCATGTATGATTTTATCATCAGTGATGAATTCAATAGATGCTCCAGCTTTACCTTTAAAAGATATTATTATTGCTATGTTCATTTTAGTTATTATTTTACCAGTAGCAGCATTTTTAATGATTAGACGAATTAAAACTAATCAAGGTTTATATTTGTTTATGATCATGTACCCTAATGTAGGCTTTATTGGTTTCCCATTAATGCAATCAATTTTTGGAAGTGAAGCAATTTTAGCTACAGCGATAATTAATATGGGTTTTAATTTATCATTATTTACATTAGGAATCGTTGCAATTAATTATGGTGAAAATAAGTTGACTTCATTTGACTTAAAAAAGATATTTTCACCAGGGGTAATATCGTCTATATTAGCTGTATTAATTTATACATTTAAGCTTACTTTCCCTTATGTTATAGTTGAACCCATTAATTCTATTGGTATGATGACTACTCCCTTAGCAATGTTAGTTATTGGGGCAACATTATCAGTATATCATTTAAAAGATATATTTAGTGATTATACAGTGTACTTATTTACATTATTAATTGATTTAATTATCCCGATATTGTTTTATCCAGTTATTTTATTGTTTATCAAAGATTCGATGATACGTGGAATTACATTGATTATTTTAGCAATGCCAGTAGCTAACGGAGCAGTATTATTTGCTCGAAGCAATGGTCAAGACGAATTTTTAGCTGCTAAGACAGTTTTTATATCAACGATGTTAGCAATATTCACAATACCTAGTCTAGTTTATATGTTTTTATTATAAGAGATTAGTCGTAACGATCCCGATATTGTTGAGGAGTACACTGGTAATATGCTTGAAATCTACGATAAAAAGAAGTCAAGTTATTGATCCCGATTTGGTGGGCTATTTCATAAATGGGCAGTTCATGGTTTTGAAGTAAAATAGCGGCTTTTTTCATCCGTTCTTCATTAACGAGCTGTTTAAAAGTTTTTCCTGAAAATTGTTTGATTAATTTACTTGTATATGAGGGATCGTAACCAAAATCATGGCACATTTTATTAAGGCTCCCCTCATTATAATGGCTGTGGATATAATTTAAAATATCATCCATCAGTTGTTCATTTTTAAACATACTGACAGTTAGATTCGTATTATATTGAAATTTACGAACTAAATGAGTAATCAAAACCATAATAAAGTTATCAATCAGATCATCAGAACAAACAGCAGGTTCAAAGTGTTCACAAAGAATATTTTGGATACAGTTTGTAATTAGATGATCTTTTTTGGTATAGAAAAGTAAATAGTGATTATGATTAGTTTGGCTGTTCATTAATTCAATCATAAATTTAGAAATCAATTGGTCATTAGGAAGATGATTTATAAATTTTTTAGAAAAATAATTTTCATTTAAAACAATATTGACTCCAAGATCGTTTGCACTGGTTGGAGCAACACTATGGGGGACATGCTTATCAAAAATAATAACATCTCCAGCATTTAAGGTAACAGTATCATTTTCTACTGTTATAATCATTGTCCCTGAGTAAACATAGGTAATAACGATATAATGAAAAATATGCATTGGTACTCTTCCGCTATTTCGTTGATGTAGAGAAATAATATGATTTTTGTTTTCAAATTCACGTTCATGATGAAAAATAAACAAAAAATCATTATTATAGGGAACCATTTTAAACTTTTCTTGAAAATGTTCGATTAATTTTTTGTCACTTGTATTAGTATAGGTAAGGGATCCTTGTAATACTTTTTCTAATTCTTGATAGTTCATAATTTCAACTCCTTTTAATTAAGTATACTGTGTTTAGTCGAATTTTGATAGTCTATAAAGCGAAATATGACATTGTCGAAGCGCTTTCAACTACTTATAATGATAGTGTAATTAGTGATATGGCCAATCAATTACGAAAGTGGATATAAATATGAAAGGGGAACTCACTTTTATGGATAAATTACAAGAAATACTTGGTAAAGTATCAATTAAGTTAAGTGGTAACTTATATATTAATGCAATCAAAGATGGAATGTTGGCATATATGCCGTTTGCATTTATTGCCTCAATCTTTTTAATTATTGCTTTTTTTCCAATTCCAGCATTTACAGATTTTGTTTCTTCAATAACGGGATTAGAGGCTGCAGTATGGCAAGGTAAGTTAGCATTAGTTAATGATGCAAGTTTAGGAATTGGCGGTTTATTAGTTTTATTGTCGATTTCTCGTTCATTAGCAGATAAATTAGGAATTAATGGAATTCAAGTAACAATGACTTCTGTGGTGGCATTTATGTTACTTGTACCATTTGGTGCTAATGATACTGGTAATTTTATTAGTGTTACTTATTTAGGGGCACAAACAATTTTTTTATCTATTGTTATTTCAATCATTTCAGCTAAAGTTTATAAATTTATTAATGATAAAGGAATTAAAATTAAAATGCCTGCAGCGGTGCCACCGGCAGTAGCAGCACCATTTGAATCAATTATACCATCATTTGTAGTAATCTTTATTTTTTGGTTATTACGTTTGACTATTGATGCATTTGATGGTGGTAGTGCCTTAGCTGTTTTTAATTTTATTTTAGGTGTACCATTACAAAAAGTTGGTGGTTCGTTGATTGGAGTCGTTATTGTTAAAATGTTTTCACAATTGTTATGGTTTTTTGGAATTCATGGTGATTCGATTGTTAATGGTGTAATGACACCAATTTTCCAAGTACTACAAGATGCAAATAAAACTGTTTCAATGGCTGGAGGGACACCTGTTAATATTATTAACCAAAGTTTTTGGGATAGTTTTGCTGGAATTGGAATAGTAGGGGCTATTATTGCTATTGTGATAATTGCAAAAAGTAAACGTTATAAAGAAATGAAAAAAATTGCTGGTGTACCATATATCTTTAATGTGGGAGAACCGACGTTATTTGGGATTCCTTTAATGATGAATGTAATTTATTTTATTCCATTTATTATTAGTAATGTAGTGTCTATTTTAATTTCATATGTTGCTTTTGCGACTGGCTTAGTGCCAGTTTGTACAGGATTGGCTCAAGTTCCATGGACAACACCATTAGTTATTAGTGGATATTTAGCAACGGGAAGTATTGCAGGATCAATTTTACAAATTGTTTGTCTGATTGTAGTGGTACTGATCTGGCTGCCGTTTGTGCGAATCGCTGATAATCAATTGATTAAAGAGGAAGCTGCTTTAGAAAATAAAGGAGGATCTGTACAAGAAACTATTTAGTTTTCTCGTACAGATAGAACTTTATATGGAAAAGTCAAATTATCAATTTCACGGCTATTGGATCAAAGGAACAGAGATTGATTATGGGCAAGAAGATAACGAATATTATTTAAAGCAGCCAAATCCGCTGATGAAAAAAGAGTTTGTTGTAAATGAAATCAACAGCAGTTATATCTATATAGGTATTTTAGGATATGCAATCGTGTATTTAAATGGACGTCGAATTAGTCAGGATGAGCTTAATTGTGATTGGACAAATTTTAAAAAGTGTGTCTATTATGATGTTTATGATGTAAGTCAATTTTTAAAGATTGGTACTAATATTCTTGAAGTAGAACTTGGTAACGGGATGTATAATCCAGCACCATTAAAATTATTTGGTAAGTACAATTTACGAAATAATTTAGCTGAAGTGGGGCAGCCACGATTTATCTTGGATTTAGTTAACGATGATAAAGTGATTTTAACTAGTGATTCAAGCTGGATTTTAGGAAATGGTAAACGCCTTTTCAATAATCTTTATCTTGGCGAAACGGTCGATAATAATTTAGAAGCAAATTATTATGCCCAAGTTCAAATAGATGATTGTAAACGTAATTTAGTTTTAAGCGAAATTCCTAAAATCAAGCGATGTGGTGATATATTACCACAATCATTCATTAATCAAAGTGATGGGATAATCGTTGATTTTGGTAAAATGATTTCAGGTTTTATTAATTTTGCTTGTACAGCCCATAAAAACCAAGAAATAGTATTGCAGTATAGTGAAGCCATGGTAGACAATCATTTAGTCTATTCTACTTGTTTAGCTGGGAGTGTAGGGGAGCGAATTGGTGAACATGTAATTGCCGGAGGGACCGGGGCTCCGGCAATAGCGATTCAAACAGATCGTCTTATTTGTAAGGAGGGGTATAATCAGTTTACAAATAAGTTTACGTATCATTCTTTTCGCTTTGTTCGGATTACTGGAATTGAATTGACCCAGTTGCAACAGATCTATGCAACGTATGTGCATACGGATTTAAAAAAAATTGCCAAAATTACAGTTGATAATCAAGAGTTACAACAATTATATGATGCTGCCACAAGAACTAAATTAAATAATGTTCATGGAACATTTGAGGATTGTGCTCGTGAGCGTTTAGGCTATGGGGGGGATATGGTAGCCCTTGCTACTTCAAATCTATATACTTTTGAGTTAGATAAATTATATAAAAAGATTATTAAAGATTTTCGATTTGAACAAACTGCCATGGGTGGAATTCCTGAAACTGCTCCATATATGGGAATTCAATCTAATGGTACAGCAAAAGGAGAGGGACCGATTTTATGGCAATTAGTTTATCCATATCTTGTCTATAAACATTATCAGTATTATGGCGATTTGAGTTTACTCAAGCAAGAATACCCATACTTAAAAAAACAATTGGATTATTTGCTAGATTATAATTTGAATAAACTAGTTGAGTGTTGTTTAGGGGATCATGGGAGTATTTTAATTGCTGGTCAATTTCGCAAACCAACACCGGATAAACTTCTATTAGGTTACTGCACGGTACTATTATTTTTACGCTATAATATTTTAATTTATCAAGCGATTAAAAAAGATACTGTTTTTTATCAACAGCGATATCAAGAACTCAAGATACTTACGATAAATAAGTTTAAAAATTCTGATGGTAGTTTTGGTGAAGGAAGTCAAAGTGGTTATGCTTTTGCAATTGAATTAGGGCTGGATGATCCTAAAAAATTATGTGCTTTATTTGTAGAGAAAGTAAAAAAGGATGATTATGTCTTTAATAGTGGTATTTTTGCGATGGCTCTAAGTTATGAAATTTTATCTAAATACGGATATGATGAGGTAATCGAAAACTGGTTATTGCGTAAAGAGGCACCAAGTTATCAACAAATGCTTAAAAGTGGTAATCAGGTTTTAGCAGAATTATTTGTTGGTGAACATTTATCATTGAATCATGCAATGTTTGCAAGCTATCAACAATGGTATTATCAAGGATTGGCAGGTATAAAGATTACTGATCAGGCAGTTGGATTCGATCATATAGTATTTAATCCCTATTTTTCCAAAAAAGTAAATGATTTTACATGTCAACTTGATACTAAACAAGGGCTGATTACTTCTTCTTGGCATCGATGTGGTCATGAAATTAATTGGGAATTAGTAGTTCCGGTAAAAAAAGTAAACTATCAAATTAAAATTAATAATAGATATCAAGAGATAAAAAGGATTAGTAAAAATAACCAGATTATCATTAAGTTAATTGACAGCGTATAAATTAAAAGTAATCAGAGATGTTTTTTAAAGAACAAATCTTTAGATGAAATCAAAAGTTTGTTAATAAAATTAAAAAGATAGAAATTTTGAAATTAACCTCACTATTTTTCTATCTTTTTTTGTTTCTGTTACGATATTCTTTTGGTAAACAATAATAGGTTTCTTTAAATTTTTTATAGAAGAAACTTAGATTTTGATAACCACACTCATGAGCTATTTGGTCAATTGAATAACTACTATTGAGCAGCAGTTTTGATGCGTACTGCATTTTTAATTTAATAATTAATTCTTTGTAAGAATAATTGAAATTCTTTTTCAATAATGTTGTTAGATAACAAGGATTGATGTTTAAATACTTAGCTGTTGAATCGAGGCTGCAAGTAAGGAAATTTTTTTCTAAATATTGTAATGCTAAAATGATGATTGTACTGGATTTAGTAATGGATTCTAAGTTGATAGAGGTATCTAGAGTATTGATCATTTCTAAGATAATTAAGACAAAAAGACTTTTTTTTATTTCGGTTGAATTTAAGGTTGGATAAAAGTATTCATAGATAAATTCAAGAATAAACATTTGCAATCGTTGATTATTTTCTGTATTAAAGATCAAGTAATTTAAATCTGTGTTATCTTGATTAATTGCATTAATGAAAAATGATGTAATTAAGTTATTATCAGTTAATTTAGAAAAGAAACTATTATTTAGATAATCTTTTTTGATAATGAAATTAATCAAAATATCATTTTCATCAGTATAGCCAATTGCATGTGGCGTTCTGGTATCAATTAAAGTCATTTGTCCTTTTTTTAAAATAACTTCATGCCCATCGATAATTTGGCTACAGCTTCCAGAGTACATATAATTTATTTCAATATGATCGTGGACGTGAGTTGGAACATCATCAAAGCGTTGATTTTTATAGACTATAATAGTATCGGAGTCTAGCACATTATCGGTATTAAATTGATAGATATTATTGATTAAACGATATTTACCTTTAGTTGCATATTGAGTTGCAAATCCATTTTTATGTTTGATTTCTGTTCGACTATATGTTCTTAAAAAATGATCTAATTTAAAACTATCCATCGTTTTCCTCCTTATCTTTTTTATTATATCACTAAATCTAAAGTTTCGTCAGTAAATTACTAAATAGACGTTATAGTATCTTATTTTTATATTGTTAGAATATAAAGTATAGATATGATAGCGTTTACTAATAGAGGTGATGAAATGATCAGAGAAGATATTATGGAACGATTAGTTTGTTTTAGTGATGAAGAAATTAATAATTTAAATGGTTTTGTAGGAATTGATAAAAGTATTTTTATAAGTGAACAGTCAAATGTAGTTGATGCTGATAAATTATTAAAAGCTAATCAGCAGTTTGCTGTTCGTAAACATGCACGTTTTTGTGAATATCCAAAGCATCGTCATAATTATTTAGAGTTTATGTATGTTTATGGTGGTGAAATGGTTACTATAATTGATGATCAAGAGATTGTGATTAAACAAGGAGAATTATTATTACTAAATCAAAATATTGAACATGCAATTAAATACACTAATGAAAATGACATTATTTTTAATTTTATTATTAAACCAGAGTTTCTTGAATTTTTATCAGGTATGGCAGAAGAACAAAACGAGGTTTTTAGCTTTATTTTTGATGCTTTGTATTCATATGATAATAAGGGTGAATATTTAATTTTTAAGGTTAGTAATAATGAAATTGTCCGTAATCATATTGAGGCAATCATAACTAATATATACCAGCAACAATTAAATCATAGTTTTACATTAAAATTATTAGTGGGATTATTGTTGACAGAATTGATGAATAATCCACACTTGATTGAGACATACGAGAGTAATAATTATAATAAACTAGTTGTTATCTCTATTTTAAAATATATTACACTTAATTACCAAGAAGGATCGTTATCAGTGTTAGCTAAACAGATTCATCAGCCAGATTATAAGATTTGTAAGTTGATCAAAGAACATACGGGCTCTACTTTTAAACAGTTGATTCAAGAAGAACGTTTAAAAGCAGCGGCCAATCTTTTAAAGACTACCAGTTTGCCAATTGTTGAAATAATGCAGGAAGTTGGCTATGAAAATATTACGTACTTCTATAAAATTTTTAAGGAAAAATTTAAAATAACACCTAGTATTTATCGTAATCACAATCTTCGCTAAGCAAAATAGGATAATATCATTGCCAAGATTAGATATTATTTGTAACCGTTTAACTTGCTATTATGAATATGTCGAAAATAAGACAAGTAAAAATATTTTAAAGAGGAGATGTAGTTATGGCTAAAAAAGTAGATTACACGCAGTTAGCTAAAGAGGTAATCAGAGCAGTTGGGGGAAAAGAAAATATTAATGGTGTTACTAATTGTATGACCCGTTTAAGATTTGTATTAAAAGATGATAGTATACCAAATAGTGAAGAAGTCAAGCTAATTAAGGATGTAAAAGGAGTTATGAATAAGGGAGGTCAATATCAGGTGATTATTGGTACCCATGTTAATGAGGTAATTAAATTTGTTAATCAAGAACTAGGCTTTAAGGGTGATGAAAAAGCAACTGAGGATAAAGTTGAAGAAAAAGGCAATTTGTTTAATCGTTTTTTCAAAGTAATCAGTGGATGTATTATGCCAATGATAGGGCCAATGGTTGCAGGGGGGATTATCAAAGGAATATTGATAATTTGTGTAACCCTTGGCTGGATGACAAAAACTGATGGAAATTATTTGACCTTATATGCGGCAGCGGATGCATTATTATATTTTATGCCAATCATTGTTGGTTTTTCGGCTGGTAAGGTATTTAAATGTAATCCTTATGTAACAGCGACAATTGGTGCAGCACTATTATATCCGGATTTAGTAAATGCTTTAGCAGGGGATACAGCACATCATTTTATGGGCTTAACAATTACAAATATGTCTTATAGTCAAACCTTATTACCAATTATTTTAGCTTCGTTTATTGCTGCAAAAATAGAATATTTTGCTAAAAAAATTATTCCGACAATGTTGCAATTAATGATTGTGCCTGTAATAGTTTTAATGATCACAGTACCGCTTAGCTGGCTAGCTATTGGTCCAGTCATGAATACAGTTTCTAGCTGGTTATCAACTGCGGTAGTATCGATATTTGGATTTAGTCCAATATTAGGAGGAATTTTGTTTGGTGCTTTTTGGCAGTTAATGGTTTTATTAGGATTACACAGTGCTTTTATTCCAGTATTATTAAATAATTTATTTACAATGGGCTATGATCCAATCAATGCAATCTTAGGATTGACAGTTTGGGCTTTAGCTGGCGTTTCTTTAGGATATGCAATTAAGATGAAAGATCCTGAGAAACGCTCATTAGGATTTGGAAATATGGCATCATGTTTATGTGGAGTGACAGAACCAACAATCTACTCTATCGCTTTACCACAAATCAAATGTTTTGTAGCAGCATGGATTGGTGGGGGAATTGCCGGTGGAATCTTAGGAGCTTTAGGTGGAAAAATGTATTCACTTGGTGGTGATGGTTTATTTAGAATTCCAGCGATGATCAATCCTAACGGAATTGATGTTAGTTTTTATGGTTTTATTATTACGGCTTTGATTGCATTGGTAGTATCAGCAATAATTACTTATTTTGCTGCTGATCCTGAAAAATAAATAATTAATCTTCTGTTTCCTAGAAGATTAGTTCTATGAGGAGAAAAAATGTTTAGATTTAAAAAAAAGAAACAACAAATTGAAATAAAAGCTCCGGTGGTTGGAAAAAGTGTCTCAATTGAATCAGTTCCTGATGATACTTTTGCAACTAAATTAATGGGAGAAGGCGTTGCATTTAAATTTAGTGGTAGTGATATTTGTGCACCGGTTACAGGTGAGTTGATTCTAGTTGCAGATACTTTACATGCATTTGGCATTCGTGACACACATGGTGTTGAAATCTTGGTACATATTGGTCTAGAAACGGTTACTCTAAATGGTGCTGGTTTTATTAAAATAAAAGAGATTGGGCAAAAAGTATTTGAAGGTGAGCCGATTATTAAAGTTGACCAGACGTATATGTTAAAAAGTGGACTTAATATGATTACAATGATGGTAGTTACAAATTCTAGTGACTATCAAATCAGCTTAGATAATCTTGAAAGTAATGTTGATTTAGATAGTGTTATGATTAGATGTATAGCTAATTAAGGAGGAATTTATGAGAGTAGTAGAAAAAAATTTAAATAGTTCCAGCTATCATAATTTATTTCCTTTTTTTTGGCAACATGGGGAATCTAATAATAAAATTGACGAATATATTACCAAAATGAAAGAGCAGGGAATTAATGACTTTTGTATTGAATCAAGACCTCATCCAGCATTTTTAGAAAAAGGCTGGTGGCAATCTTTAGATTTTATTATTGAAAAGGCTAAAGAGAATGATATGAAGATATGGATCTTAGACGATGCTAGATTTCCAACAGGTTATGCCAATGGTAAAGTACCAGAAGCATTGAGGAAAAGATACTTAAATTATCGTCGTTATGATATAGCGGGGAATCAAAAGTTTGCTCAGCTTAATTTGAAACCGATTGTTGATATGCGTACTTTTATGAATAATAAAAGGCACCAGCAGGATCAAATTTTTAGAGTTGTTTTAGCAAAAAATGATATTTCTGTAAAAGATGGTTTTAATGAAACTGATTTGATTGATATAACAAATCAGGTTAAGGATAATGTGTTGACTGTATCATTAGAAAATAATGTTAATTATAGTATTTTTGTTTTATATGTAACAATGGTAGGAGATGAAGCGGTTACGGAAGAATACTTAGATCCGATGAAAAAAGAGGCCACTCAAGTATTGATTGATGAAGTATATCAAAAGCATTATGATCATTATTATCATGAGTTTGGTAAAACTATCGTTGGTTTTTTTTCTGATGAACCCCGTTTTGGTAATACTAAAGGACCTAACGCTTCAATTGGTCGTTATAATATGCCTTTGCCATGGAATGAAAATGTTTTAATGAAGTTAAAGGAGATAGATTTTGATTTAAATAACCTTGTTTTATTATTTCAAGGGATGAGCAGTACAGCTAATATGGTACGCTATGCTTATATGAATATCATTTCTAATTTGTATAGTGAAAATTTTAGTCAGGTTATAGGAAACTGGTGTAAAGAAAAAGAAATTGACTATGTTGGACATGTAATTGAAGATAATAATGCTCATAGCCGTTTAGGTTATGGGGCAGGTCACTATTTCCGGAGCATTGCTGGTCAAACAATGGCGGGGATCGATATTATCGGAGGACAGATTGTTCCTGGAATGGATTATCATCACACAGCTTTTTCGACTGGTGGCAGTGATGGAGAATTTTATCATTATGCACTGTGTAAATTAGGTGCTTCTGCAGCAAAATTAGATAAAAATAAAAATGGTCGTTTGATGTGCGAGGCATTTGGAGCTTATGGCTGGGTTGAAGGATTGAAAATGATGAAGTGGATAACTGATCATATGATTAGTCATGGAGTTAATTTAATTGTGCCACATGCATTTGACCCTAAGGAATTTCCTGATTGGGATTGTCCACCGCATTTTTATGCACATGGAAATAATCCACAATATCCATATTTTCATTATTTTGCTAACTATGCTAACCGATTATGTAATTTAATGAGTGATGGACATCAAATCTGTAAAGTTGGAGTTTTATATCATGCTTTTGCAGAATGGTCTGGGGACTATATGTTAATTCAAAAAGTATTAAAAGTTTTACAACAAAATCAAATTGATTGCAATGTTATTAGTGAAGATTATTTGATGGAAGCGATGATTAAAGAAGATGTTTATCAAATCAATGGCTATGATTTTGAAGTCTTAGTAGTTCCGTATGCTAAAAGATTACCAGATTGTTTATTACAGACAATCAAGCGCTTAAAAAGTAAAGTTATTTTTATTGATGCTTTTCCTGAAGATGAGGAAGTTGAAGGTGCACTAGTGCTGTCACTTCAAGAATTACCTAGAGAACTAAATGATTACTCAGAAATTTTAATTGATCATATGGAAGAGAAACTAGTTTTTTATCATTATCAACATGATGATGGTGATATATATATGTTTAATAATGAAAGTATTTATTCTGATGTTAATAGTCAGATAATGCTTAAAACAGACCAATCATTAATGATATATGATGCCTTTAGTAATCAAACTTATAAATTTGCTAGTAAAATTGAAGGGCAGCAACAGATTTTTAATCTGCATTTAGCACCATATCAATCGCTTATTTTAGTAAGTGGTAAGAGTAATGATTTGATACCAGCGAAAAAAAGTGAGTTAGGAAATGTAAATGATGTTGAGATTTCTTTAAGAGCATTTAACGAAACTAAATATCGAGTAAATTTTAAAGCTGATTTAAACACTAATTTAATGAATCGTTATCCGTGTTTTTCGGGTGCTGTCAAGTATCATTTTAGATATTCATTTATAACTAAAGATGTTTTATTAGAAATTAGTGAAGCATATGAAATTGTTGAAGTAATCGTTAATGGAAAGTTAGCGGGAGTCAAAATAGCTCCAGAATATTTATTTGATATAAGTGAATATCTTGAAATTGGTGAAAACTCGTTTGAAATAATTGTTATCAACACATTAGCTCGTAATCAGCATGATGCAATGTCACAGTTTTTGGCACTTGAACCAATGGGAATCACGGGAACACTCAAGTTCTATACGAAAAATGTTGACGATGAGGTTATTGTAAATAGAGATAAAAACTTAATTTAATTTCAAATTACATTCATTAATGTTAACAACAGTAATTTTTATAGAAAGGTAATTTGGCCTTTCTATTTTATTTTGCAAATAAAGACACTTTTTTAGACAAGTACCGTCCTTAAAATGAGGACAGGTTAAATTTATAATATGGGTGTAATAGAGGAGGAAAGTATAAGATGGAATACTATTTGGCAGTAGATATTGGTGCTTCGAGCGGAAGACATATTTTAGGAAGTTATCAAAATGGTAAACTTGTTTTGGAAGAAATACATCGTTTTGAAAATAATATTAGAGTGATTGATGAGCATTTATCTTGGGATGTTGATTATTTGTTTCATGAAATCATTGCGGGAATGAAAAAATGCAAAGAATTAGATAAAATACCACTTAGTATGGCAATTGATACTTGGGCAGTTGATTATATCTTTTTAGATAGGCATGGTAAACGAATTGGCAATGCTATTTCTTATCGTGATCACCGTACTGACAATATTGATCAAGAAGTCTATAAAATAGTTTCGGCGGAAGAACTGTATGAGCGAACAGGAATTCAAAAACAGTTATTTAATACACTTTATCAATTAATGGCTGTAAAAAAGTATACGCCTGAAATTTTAACCCAAGTTTCTTCGATGCTGATGATTCCTGATTACTTTAGTTACTTGTTAACAGGTAGGCAGGTTTGTGAATATACTAATGCCTCGACTACTCAATTAGTGAGTTCAAATACTAGAAATTGGGATCGTGAATTAATCGAACAGCTAGGATATCCACAAACCATGTTTAAAGAAATCATTGAACCAGGCACCATAATAGGTAATTTAACAGATATTGTTCAAGAAAGTGTAGGTTTTGATACAAAAGTTATTGCTACAGCCAGTCACGATACTGCTTCAGCAGTAGTAAGCGTTCCAGCTCTTCGAGAAGATTTTATTTATATTTCCTCAGGAACATGGTCGTTAATGGGAATGGAACGAAATATTGCAGATTGTTCATTGGAGAGTATGCAAGCTAATTTTACAAACGAAGGTGGTTATAATCATCGTTTTAGATATTTAAAAAACATTATGGGACTTTGGATGATTCAATCATTGCGTCGTGAGCTAGAAGAAACGTTAAGTTTTAATGAGCTTTGCCAGATGGCAAAAGCCAATCAAAATTTCCCTTCACGTGTAGATGTAAATGATTGCTGTTTTTTATCACCAGATTCAATGATTAAAGCAATCCAAGATTATTGTCAAAATTCTAATCAGCCGATACCTAAAACTGCTGGAGAACTGGCAAATGTGATTTATCAGAGTCTTGCAATAAGTTATGCAGCTACAATTGAAGAAATTGAAATGCTAACAAGAAAAAAATATGAAGCAATCTATATTGTTGGTGGTGGCGGGAATGCTGAGTATTTAAATGAATTGACAGCAAAAGCTACTGGTAAAGTAATTTATACGGGACCGGTAGAAGCAACTGCAACTGGTAATATAGTTGTTCAAATGCTTAATAATCAAGTTTTTGCTTCACTTGTTGAAGCACGTAAATGTATTAAAAATTCGTTTAAAATTAAAAAGTATAAGGAGGAAAAATAAAAATGAATGTAGTTGAAAGATATAAAAGTGCTAGAGAAATTTATAAAAAAGTTGGTGTTGATACCGATTTAGCAATAAGAAAATTACTTAATTTTCCCATTTCTATGCATTGTTGGCAAGGTGATGATGTAGTTGGATTTGATGGAGCGGGGGCGTTGTCGGGAGGCATTCAAACAACCGGTAATTATCCAGGAAAGGCTAGAACGCCCGAAGAACTAATGGCTGATATTGATAAAGTATTATCATTAGTCCCAGGTAAACATAGAATTAATCTTCATGCGAGTTATGCCATTTTTGAAAATGGTGAAGTGGTAGATCGTGATCAAATCGAACCTAAGCATTTTATTAAATGGGTAGAGTTTGCCAAAGAAAGAGGATTGGGGCTAGATTTTAATCCAACGATTTTTTCTCATCCTAAAGCTGAGGGTCTAACATTATCTAATCCGGATAAAGAAATTCGTGAATTTTGGATCAGACATTGTAAGGCTTGTATTCGTATTTCTGAATATTTTGCTAAAGAATTAAATAGCCCATGTCTAATGAATATTTGGATTCCTGATGGATTAAAAGATATTCCCGCTGATCGTTTAGGACCACGGCAACATTTTATGGAATCATTAGATGAAATTTTATCAATTGATTATGATAAAGAAAAAGTATTGGTTTGTTTAGAATCAAAAGTATTTGGAATTGGGATGGAATCGTATACTGTTGGGTCTAGTGAATTTACGATTAATTATGCTCAAACAAGAGGAATCTTGCCACTGATGGATAATGGACATTATCATCCTACCGAAGTAGTATCTGATAAACTATCTGCAATGTTGTTATTTAATCAAAAAGTAGCTTTGCATGTAACTAGACCAGTTCGCTGGGATAGTGATCATGTTGTATTATTTGATGATGAAACAAAAGAGATTGCTAAAGAAATTGTTCGTAACGATGCCTTAGATCGAGTATTAGTTGGTTTAGATTTTTTTGATGCAAGCATCAATCGTATTAGTGCTTGGACAGTAGGAATGAGAAATATGCAAAAAGCTTTATTAAATGCCTTATTAATCCCATTTGATGATTTGAAAAAAATGCAGTCTGAAGGTGATTTTACAAAAATCATGGCGCTACAAGAAGAATTGAAATTATACCCATTGGGTGATGTATGGAACTATATTTGTAAAATTACTCAAGTACCTGAAGGTCTAGAGTGGTTTAAAGAAATTAAAAAATATGAACATGAAGTTTTAGTAAATAGAAAATAGGAGTAAAATAATGGAAATCTTAAAAACACAATTTATTCAAGGTTTTATGAGAATGTGCAGCGACGGCTATAAGTTAGGCTGGCATGAGCGAAATGGTGGAAATCTTACCTATCGAATTAAAGTAGATGAAATCGCTTTAATAAGAGAAGGGTTAGATGAAACAACTGAGGATTATCCGATTGGGACGAGTGTTCCAGCTTTAGCTAATGAATATTTTTTAGTAACTGGTTCAGGTAAATTTTTTAGAAATGTTGATATTGATCCATTAGATAGTATAGGTATTATTAAAATTGATACTCGTGGTGAGAATTATAAGATTTGTTGGGGACTTATTAATGGTGGAAAACCAACTAGCGAATTGCCATCACACTTAATGAATCATGAAGTAAAAAAATTAAAGAATGAAAATTATCGTGTCATTTATCATTGTCATGCTACTAATGTAATTGCTTTAACATTTATTTTACCATTAAAAGATGAGATATTTACTCGGGAGTTATGGGAAATGGCGACTGAATGTCCAGTTGTTTTTCCTGATGGTGTAGGGGTAGTCCCTTGGATGGTTCCTGGAGGTCGTGATATTGCCATCGCAACATCTGAATTAATGAAAAAATATGACGTGGCAATCTGGGCTCATCATGGTATCTTTTGTGCAGGAAGCGACTTTGATATTACTTTCGGTCTTGCTCATACAGTTGAAAAATCAGCTGCAATTTTAGTCAAAATGTTATCGATGTCATCAACTAAATTACAGACTATCTCACCAGCTAATTTTAGATTGTTAGCTAAAGATTTTAATGTTGTTCTACCAGAAAAATTTTTATTTGATAAATAAAATATTGTCTTGATTAACTATGTGTTTTTTGATCAACAATCAAAAATATCTCCAGTTATTTATCATTGATTAAAACCTCTCTTTTAATGCTGGTGGTTAATCATGTTTGAAAATAAAGATTATTTAATTAATAATTTAAATAATCTTTATTTTAGTTTAAATCGATTGCGTTTTAGAATTTACAAAGTTATCATAAATAAAAGGGGGAAGATAAATATGAATCAAAGCCTTTTGGAACAGCTGAAAATAATAACTGCTGAAGAACAGGCAATCTTAAATAATAAAGTAAATATTCAAAAATCAATTTATACTGGTAATGATCAGTTTATTGTTGAAAGTAAAAAAATGCTGGATAAACAAACTTTGATTTCAGTTAGAACCCATACTCGTTTTGCTGACTTCCCCTTGCATCGTCATAACTATATCGAAATGATGTATGTATGCCAAGGCTCAATTACTCATATTATTGATAATAAAAAAGTAGTTTTACGACAAGGAGAAATCTTATTATTGAATCAGCATTCTTGGCATGAAATAAAAAAAGCTTCAGCTGATGACATTGCTATTAATTTAATGATTTTGCCAGAGTTTTTTGATATGGTTTATACAATGATTGGATATAATAATATTATTGGTGATTTTTTAATAAATATTTTAAAACAAGATGAATGTCGTGGCGAATATTTACTGTTTAAAGTTGCTGATATTCTTCAAATTCAAAATCTAATGGAAAATATAATCTATTCATTATTGCAGAGTGAATCTGAATTTCGTCACGAACATCAAATTACAATGGGATTATTATTTTTATACTTGACTAAATATATTGCTCGAACAAAGAAAGGGACGACCAAGGAATTTGAAGAACTTTTAGTAGAGACAGTTGTTGATTATATTACCGATAATTACAAACATGCGACTTTGAATGAAATTGCACAAATTCTAAATCAGCCAGTTTATGCTTTAAGCAAGCTAATCAAACAACAAACTCAACGGAATTTTAAAGAATTATTGCAAAGTCGTAAATTTTATCGTGCTGAAGAACTATTGAGGGATACAAAACTATCAATCAATGACATTATCACAGCTGTAGGATACGAGAATAATAGTTATTTTTTTAAAAGATTTAAAGCAAAATATAAAATGAC
Source organism: Erysipelatoclostridium sp. MSK.23.31 (assembly GCF_019125875.1). Classification (NCBI taxonomy): domain Bacteria; kingdom Bacillati; phylum Bacillota; class Erysipelotrichia; order Erysipelotrichales; family Coprobacillaceae; genus Thomasclavelia; species Erysipelatoclostridium sp. MSK.23.31. Next base: position 133,968 of record NZ_JAHOCB010000003.1, read on the forward strand.
GCCAACTGCATATCGAAAAAAAATGAAATTGTGATTTTTAATATAATTATAAAAGCTATGACTCATGTCAAAATAACCGGTCATAGTTTTTATTTTAAACATGGGCTAATAATTGTTCAATTCGTTCTCCTTGACAAAAACGTCTTTTTAATTCTTGTGTGCATTTTTTATATCGGTCAAAAGTACAGAGGGTTTGGGGAACATGGCTATATACTTTCCAATATCCAATATATTTATAATCAGCACCGTTGATAAACCCTTTAACATCAGTCAAAGGGTACCCCAAAAACAAACCGATTTCATGAGGAAATTCACTACTATTCATTCTAATCTTTAGCCAATTTATTAGACTGTCGATATCTTGATAAGGGTAATGATAATTATTTAGAACAGCTCTAAATTTATGGTTATTAAAAAGGTTATTTAATTTTTCTTTTTGATAAACATAAATCATTTTTGAATTATTATTTTCATGAATAATCGAAATGTATATTCCTCTTTGATTGCATAGTTGGTTGTAATAATTTAAACACTCTTCTAATTCATTGAACTCATTGCTAATATTAAAAATATTTCCAGCTTTCATTTTTAATAAAGTAGGACTACAAAAAGTAACAAGTTTAGATTCAAATAATAATGCAGTTGATGGCATATAATCACTCCTTTTATATGGTTAGCTATGACTAACTATGTAAAAGATATCATAAATATAAGGTGATTTCAATTGTTTTTGTAAGAAGCTTGTTAATGGAGTTAAAATTATTATTAAGTTTAAATAATTAAAATTATAAGATTAAATTTCTTTATTTGAAAATAAATATTGACTCATTAATTTGACGGAGAATACACCTAAGTATATACTAAGAGTGGATTAAAAATTAACTTAAGGAGAAAATTAAGATGATATATACAGTAACGTTAAACCCAGCAATTGATTATGTAATTAAAGTAGATAATTTTGAAACCGGAATTGTCAATAGAACAAAACAAGAAAACATGTTTTTTGGTGGTAAAGGAATTAATGTTTCTAACGTTTTAAAAACTTTAGGTGAAAAAAGTACGGCGTTAGGATTTATCGCAGGATTTACTGGCAAAGCAATCAAAGAGGGATTAGAAGCTAAAGGATTAAAAACTGATTTTGTTGAAGTTGCCGGATTATCAAGAATCAACGTGAAGATGAAATCTGATAATGAAACTGAAATTAATGGGATGGGACCACAAATTAAAGATGCACAAGTTCAAGCATTATTAGGTAAGTTAGATAATTTAAAAGATGGTGATATTCTAGTTTTATCTGGAAGTATTCCAGGCAGTATGCCGGATGATATATATGAAAAAATTATGGAATATGTAAAATCAAAAAATGTTTTGATCGTAGTCGATGCAACTAATAATTTATTGATGAACTGTCTAAAGCATCATCCATTTTTGATTAAGCCAAATAATCATGAATTAGCTGAAATTTTTAATGTTGAAATTAAAAATAAAGAAGATGTCGTTGTTTATGCTAAGAAATTACAAACAATGGGAGCTAAAAATGTGTTAGTTTCGATGGCTGGAGATGGAGCAGTATTAGTCGATCAAAATAATGATGTACATATAACATCTGCTCCTAAAGGTGAGGTTAAAAATTCAGTTGGAGCGGGTGATAGTATGGTCGCTGGATTTATTTACGGTTATATTAAGACAAATGATTTCAAAACGGCTTTAAAACAGGCTACAGCTACTGGTAGTGCAACTGCATTCAGTGAAGATTTGGCATCAAAAGAAAAAATAGATGAATTATTAAAAACAATAAGTGAGGATGAATAATGAAAATTACAGATTTATTATGTCTGCAGGGAATTGATATGAATGGGGAAGTTGCTAATAAAGAAGAAGCGATCGATCACTTAGTTGATTTAATGGTGGGTACTGGAAATATTAGTGATAAACTAGCCTTTAAAAAAGGTATTTTAGCTCGCGAAGCTCAAAGTACAACGGGAATTGGAGAAGGAATTGCAATCCCGCATGCCCAAGTAGCAGCAGTAAAAAAACCTGGACTAGCAGTAATGATAGTTAAAGATGGTGTGGATTATCAATCATTAGATAGTCAACCAGCACGGTTGTTTTTTATGATTGCAGCACCAGTTGATGGTGGTAACATTCATTTGGAAACATTAGCAAGATTATCCGGGATGTTAATGGATAATGATTTTAAAGAAAATTTAATTAATGCTAGTGATGCAGTGGAATTTTTAAGATTAATTGATGATAAAGAAAATGAAATAGTGAAAGTAAAAGAAGAAACTGACGGTACTAATTATGAAGTTTTAGCAGTTACCGCATGTCCTACTGGAATTGCTCATACTTTTATGGCAGCAGAAAGTTTAGAAGCAAAAGCTAAAGAAATGAACATATTATTTAAAGTAGAGACAAATGGGGCAACAGGGCCTAAAAATGTTCTTACGGCTGAAGAAATCAGTAAGGCACGATGTATTATTGTGGCAGCAGATAAACAAGTGGAGATGTCACGTTTTGATGGTCGGCCTGTAATTATAACTAAAGTAGCTGATGGAATTAATAAAGCAGAGGAGTTATTGTCGCAAGCAATAAATGGTAATGTAGAAATTTATCATCATCAAGGAGATAAAGTGGTTAGTAGTTCTGCCAATGAGGGAATTTGGCGAAAATTATATACCCAATTGACAGATGCTTTAAGTAAAATATTGCCAATCATTATTGGATCGGGAGCATTGATTTCAATTGCTTCATTAGCAGCAAGTTATAATTTATTTGGAATCAAACAAATTTATGATAGTATTTGGCTAAGTAACAGTTATATTCTGGGGATAACCGTTAATGGGATGATCGTTGCTTTATTTGCTGGCTTTATTGGTCAGGCAATTGCAAGTCAGCAGGGATTTGCAGTAGCTCTTGCTGGCGGGGCTGCAATGTTATTAAATAATATGTATCTACAAAATATGCCTAGTCCTGGTATTTTAGGTGCAATCATAGCGGGCTTTATTGGTGGATATGTTGTAATTTTATTACAAAAAATTTGTCGTAAATTGCCAGAATGTTTAGATGGTATAAAGCCAACAGTAATATATCCGATTTTTGGGGTCATGATTACGGGTGTTTTATCATATTTGATTAGTCCTTATGTTGGAAGTCTAAATCAGACTATTAGTGTATTTATTGGTAGTATGGATATTGTTTATAAACTAATTTTAGGAGTTATTGTTGGGGGAATGATGTCTGTTGACATGGGTGGCCCAGTTAATAAAATTGCTTATCTTTTTGGAATAGCTCAAATTGTTGAAGGTAACTTTGATGTTATGGCTGCTGTAATGGCCGGCGGAATGGTACCGCCATTAGCAATTGCAATTAGTACAACTTTCTTTAGAAATAAATTTACATTAACTGAACGTAAACTAGGTTGTCAAAATTACTTAAAAGGCTTAATGTTTATTTCTGAAGGGACAATTCCTTTTGTTCAAAAAGACCCCCGCTTAGTAACATTAGCTTGCATTGTTGCTTCAGCAGTAGCTGGTGGTTTTTCAATGCTTTATAATTGTGGAATTAGAATTCCTCATGGTGGAATCTTTGTATTACCATTAATAGCGCATCCTTTTAGATATATTGTTGCTTTATTAGCAGGAAGTCTTTGTGGAGCTGTTATTTATGGATTCTTTAAAGAAATTGGAGAAGAATGATATGAAATATATATTTTTTGATATCGATGGAACTTTGACGGATAATACAACTGGAAAAATTGTTCCAAGTGCCCAAGAAGCCCTAGATAAATTACAAGAAAATGGTAATTTTGTAGCTATTGCAACGGGACGCGCTTATTATAAAGCTAAAAACTTTCTTAAAGAAGTTGGTTTAAATAATATGGTTTGTAATGGTGGTAATGGTCTTGTCATAAATCATCAGTTAGTAAAAAATGCACCATTGGATCGGCAAAAAGCATTGGCTGTTATTGATGAAGCAGAAAATTTAGGCTATGGAATCCTAATAGCTCCATTTGATAGTATTGATGTATACAGTAAAAATACGTTATTTTTAAAACAAGCAGGTTATCGAAAAGAACCAACACGTTATACAATTGATAGTGAAATAAATTATCATAATTTAGAAAATATTTATAAAATTTATATTTCTATTCCAGCTAGTGAAGAAACACGATTAACATTAAAAGATACGTTAGGTTCATTACGTTTTGAACAAGAATATTTAATGTTTCAGCCAGATGATAAAAAGCAGGGAATAGTTGATATGATTGCGATGATAAAAGGAAATATTGATGATGTTGTAGTATTTGGAGATGATTATAATGATCTTGTTATGTTTGATGAACGTTTCTATCGAATTGCGATGGGTAATGCCTGTGATGAATTAAAAGCTAAAGCGGATTATATAACTGATCGCAATACTAGTGATGGAATTTATAATGCTTGTAGGGTGCATGGTTGGATCAAATAATCGAAGGATAAAATTTCTAATTATTTGTTTTAGATTAGTTCACATTTAATTCATAGAGTGATGCTAGGATAATAGTGTCGAAAGACAAACCAGAATAATATGTAAAATATATTAATCCCCTCATATATGTTTTACAACCTGAATGATGGATGATTCCCTCTCCCAAAAACTCATCCATCCTATAAGGAGTCTCCCCTGGCTCCTTTTTTATTTTAAAAAATTATACGGTTCACATTTAATTCATAGAGCGGTGCTAGGATAATAGTGTCGAAAGACAAACCATAATAATATGTAAAATATATTAATCCCCTCATATATATTTTACAACTTAAATGATGGATGATTCCCTCTCCCAAAAACTCATCCATCCTATAAGGAGTCTCCCCTGGCTCCTTTTTTTATTTTATTACTGTACTTTTTTTTAAGAATTGCATATAATCATAAAAAAAGAAGGGGTGATAAAGATGATTGACGGACATATGCATTTAGAATATGGGGATCTAAATAAAGAATATGTATTAAAGTTTGTTGATGCAGCTGTTAAAAAAGGTTTGACAAAGATTCAAATTTTAGATCACACACATCGTTTTAAAGAGTTTGAAGAGATTTATACAGAATTAAAAGAAGAGCCATTGCAAAAAAAATGGCTAGAGAATAAAGCAATGAAATTTAAGGATACTTTAGATGATTATGATAAATTAATTGAGGAAGTTAAAGCATTAGATTTGCCGATTGAAGTTACATTTGGTTTAGAAGTATGCTACGTGCCTAAACATGAAAAGAAGATTGGAGAAGTATTAGCTAACCATAATTATGATTTTGTTGTTGGGGCAATACACTCAATTAATGGCAGATTATATGACATGAATTTCTCTAAAGATATTTTATGGAATAAATTTGATGTTGATGATATTTATCGTGATTATTATGAATTGATTTTTTCATTGGTTAAGTCTGATTTATTTACGCAATTAGCACATCCAGATACAATAAAAATGTTTAATTATTATCCAACCTATGATTTAACACCAACTTATCATCAGTTAGCTGATTTGTTGGTTGAACATAATGTAAAAGCTGAAAATAATACAGGATGTTATTATCGTTATAATCATAAAGATATGGGATTAAGCGAAGAATTGTTAAAGATATTAAAAGAACATGGAGTATCGATGATTACAGCAAGTGATGCTCATCAACCAGATCATGTTGGAACTAACATTGCTGATATTTATGAAAAGACGATGTTATAATTATAAATTAAATTTTATTAGTTAAACAGAAGCGATAGTTTGTTGATTATTGTTTCTGTTTTAATTTTATCGTATTACGATTATAAAAATGGATTTATCACTGCTGACGATGTAAGATGCAAAGAATCCCTAAATAATTAGCCATTTATAGCATTCTAACTTTCCCTATGCCATAATTTTTACTCGAGGAGGAAAATATAGAATGGAATATAACAAATATGGATATATACGGGTATCAAGTAAAGACCAAAATGTTGATAGGCAGATTACAGCTTTAAAAGAGGTTGGACTTACAGGGAGCCAGCTTTATATTGATTATCAGTCCGGTAAAGATTTTAATCGTCCTCATTATCAAAAACTTCTTCAGGTTTTAAAACAGGGAGATATTTTATACATTAAATCAATTGATCGTCTTGGACGTGATTATGATGAAATCATTGAACAGTGGCGTTATATTGTCAAGAAAATCGGAGTAGATATTGTGGTAATTGATTTTCCTTTATTAGATACACGTGAAAAGCATGATGGAATTACGGGTAAATTTATTGCAGACTTAGTATTGCAAGTGCTTTCTTATGTTGCTCAAATAGAACGCGAAAATACACGTCAAAGACAAGCCGAGGGAATTCGTGAAGCTAAACGTAGAGGCGTACGATTTGGAAGACCAAAATTAACGATTCCCGACGATTTTGAAGAAATTTATTATTTATGGCGAAAAAATGTAATCAGCAAAGCTGAAGCTTCGCGTCGTTTAAGTACAAATAATCATACCTTTACTAGATGGGTAAAGGATTATGAATCAATATAAATAAAGTTATTTAAGTAAAAACAGGAAAAAATGTAGACCTTTTTTCCTGTTTTTTTCAATCATAATATTTGTGAAAATTAAGAAAATATCTTATTTAAGTTTGTTTATTTAATTATATATTCTATGTGAGAAAAAGTCTACTTTGCTTCCTAAAAAGAAATACTTTATATTACAAAACACTCGAATACAAACCCTGATATTTGTATTCGTAAACAATATTTAATTATTTTCAAGTTTACAGAAAATAAAGTATGTTTTAATGTAATGACTTGAATGGTGGAAAGGATAAAAGAAGTGGAAAGAATTATTATTAGAAAAGATATGATTTTAACAACTATTCTTATTTTATCCATAATTCCATTTTCATTAATTATGATAAGCATTCCAATAGTAGCTTCAGGATTTATTTCGAATGTATCATCAGCTATCATGATATTTTGTTTATTTATATTTGGGGTGCTAGAGTTCTTTTCTTTGGTAATTGTAATAGTTGGAACTATTGAATTATTAGAATTGATATTTTTTGGAATGAAAAAGTTTGTAATTGATAAAGATGGTATCACTTCTTATAGGCTATGGAAAAAAGTGATTTTATGGCAGAAGGTTGCGGAAATTCAGCTGCACCATGAGCCTTTTTATTTTCTGATAATTCTTGAAAAGAATGGTAAGAATATGGAAATAAATCTAGCCAGTGCTTCGTTAATGATTTCAGAACAAGAGATATATCAGTATTGTTTAAAAAAGTGGAAGATTGCACAAAAATAAAATAATTAAAAAGATTATTATTTTATGTAATAATCTTTTTAATTATAGAAAAAGGTGGAAAAATTCCACCAGTATTTAATTTAAGATTCTACGATGTTTCATTATTGGGAATGGTAGGCGTTTCTGGTTGTGCTGGAGTTGTAGGTTCAGTTGGTGCAGGCGTAGCTGGTTCAGTTATTTTCATAGTACCTCTTAAAATAATTTCCTCATGTCCTTTATATACACTATATGCTTCTTCATTTGATGAAATTAAATTGCCATTAGCATCATAAACATAACGCCATGATTTTGCTTTACTACCTGGAGTTCCTTTTTGTTTTACTTTTGTCTGTCCTTCGGGTAATGTAGGATCGTCTTCATATTTAGTATTATAATTAGTTGAAGCAAGTTTTTGACTTTTTAGCTCAACACGAATATTATTAACATTAGTACCTAAAATTTTAGTTGTTAGACGACTATTTTCATAAGAAGCGATGATCTTAATAGGATAAGCCTGGTCATTTTTAAATTTAAAATCAGGGCCACCCCAAGATACTGTAGCATCACGACCGATTGGAACATAGCCAGAAACAAAAGTATGATTAGTCCGCTCAGTAATCTTTAGATTAGCGTACAATACAGCATTATACAAAGTTGATGATGTCTGACAGATTCCACCTCCAACTTCTTGCACAGTCTCTCCATTTAAATAGGCTGCAGCTTCACCGAAACCATTTTCTTTCGTTCTTTTGCCAACAACATTATTATAAGAGAATTCCTCACCTGGCAATAAAATAACTCCATTGCATTTATCACCAGAAAGTTTAATATTATTTTTACGAACTGAAGTACCGCTGACGTTAGTCGCATATTCACCTAAAACATCTTTAAATAAATTTTGTTCTAACATTTCTTTGGTTATTTCAGGTTTAATGATCGTAGCATTTAGGGTAAACTGTTTACCTTCAGTAGTTTTATTGTATTTAGCAACAGCATCTTCTAAATCAAATTTAGCACCTACTTGGCTATCGATGATTTCATAATTGTTATTTTTATCTAGAGTAGCATTTTTAGCTTCCTTTGATAAATTTTCATGAATTAGTTTTATTTCTTCATCATTAAGTTTATGTTCTACTGGAGAATATTTAATTTTCCCTTTAAAATCATAATTATTTAATGCCTTATTAATTGTATTGAAAACTGATTCTAATTCTGCTGTTTTACCGGATTTTCCTTTAGTGAAAATAATTTTATCATCTTTAAGTTCATAGTTAGTAGGAATCAAAGTACTATAATTTAGAATTTGACTATTAGTAATTTTTTCATTTAAAAGATCTTTATTTTTTATTTTTACCCCAACTGTATAATCATGATTAAACAAATAGTTATATCCTCGTCTGAAGAATGAACTATTAGACTGTTTAGAAATTTTATCTACAGCTTTTTTACTATCGAATGTAAGATTATCAGTTAAATCAACTGGGTATTCTTGTTGATCGAGTAATAAAGTTAAAGTAGGGGGATTTAAATCATTTTGATATTGTTGTTCTATAGCCTTACGTGCTTCTTCTTTATTCATATTACCAACTTTAATACCATTGATAGTTGTATTTGAAACAAAATTGTCTCCCCCTGTTACTAAACATAAAATAAGGTATAGTATAAGGGCAGCTAGGATGACGAGGCCACCAATAACAAAGTAAGCTTGTTTTTTCAATTTTAGTTTTTTTCTTTTCATTTTTTCTCTCCTATATGTACCTTTTCATCATATCTTAGAAATGTATTTAATTCAATTTATTTTATCGTAAATGTAGTTAAAATATCGTGAATTTATCAAATGTTCCAGCATATAATGAAACTGATAATTACTAAGAAAAATAGCTTTTTTATGAAACGATGTATAATTGTATACAATTTTTTACAAAATCCCTTTACAAATTAGATTGTATACAATATAATAGACTTCACATACAAGAAAGGAAAGGTATATATATGACTGAAAAGAGAGTACTGAATTTTTCTGCAGGTCCTTCAATGTTGCCTGAGCCAGTTTTAGAAAAAGCTGCTAAACAAATGTTGAACTATGAAAATAGTGGGATGAGTGTTATGGAGATGAGTCATAGATCCTCTTCCTACTTAGACATTTTTGAAAAAACAAAAGGGTTATTAAAGAAAGTAATGAATATCCCTGATGATTACAAAATTGTGTTTATCCAAGGGGGAGCAACACAACAATTTTCAATGGTTCCATTAAACTTATTAAAAAATGGTAAAGCTGATTATGTTGTAACTGGAGCTTTTAGTAAAAAAGCTGCAGCCGAAGCAAAAAAATTTGGGGAAATTAATATTGCTTATGACGGAAGTGAAAACAATTTTAAACATATTCCAACTCAAGACGAATTGAAATTAGATCCTGAAGCATCTTATGTTCATTTATGTGCAAATAATACAATTTACGGAACTGAATGGAAATATATTCCAGAAACTAATGGTGTTCCTGTAATTGCGGATATGTCATCAAATATTTTATCAAAACCAGTGGATGTTTCAAAATTTGGAATGATTTATGCAGGTGCACAAAAAAATATGGGGATCGCTGGATTAGGAGTAGCAATTATTAAAGAAGATTTATTACAAAAAGTTGCTGCGACAACACCAGTATTATTAGATTATAAATTGATGATTGAAAATGATTCAATGTATAATACTCCGCCTGCTTATGCGATTTATGTATTAGGACTAGTTTTGGAATGGATCGATAGTATGGGTGGACTTGAAGTTATGCAAGAAAGAAATATTAAAAAAGCTAATCTTCTTTATGATTATCTTGATAGTAGTGATTTCTATATCGCACATAGTGATAAAGATAATCGTTCTTTAATGAATGTTACTTTTACTACACCAAACAAAGATCTTGATGCTAAGTTTGTTAAGGAAAGTATTGCCGCGGGTATGACTAATTTAAAAGGTCACCGTTCAGTTGGGGGAATTAGAGCATCTATCTATAATGCTATGCCATTAGAAGGTGTTGAAAAATTAGTTGCTTTCATGAGAGATTTTGAAGCAGCAAACAAATAGGAGAATAATTATGTATAACATAAAATTATTAAATAAAATATCTAAAGTAGGATTAGATGGATTTGATGAAAATTATGCTTATAGCGAAGAAATGACTAATGAAGATGCTATTTTGGTTAGATCAGCTTCTTTACATGAATATGATTTTGGGGAAAATCTAAAAGCTATTGCAAGAGCAGGAGCAGGAGTAAATAATATTCCACTTGATGATTGTAGTGAAAAAGGAATTGTTGTATTTAATACACCGGGAGCAAATGCTAACGCTGTTAAAGAACTTGTATTATGTGGATTATTTCTCTCTTCAAGAAAAATTGTTGAAAGTATTCGTTGGATTGATGGTCTAAAAGACGATCAGGATATTGCTAAAACAGCAGAAAAAGGTAAAAGTAATTTTGTTGGACCAGAAATTGAAGGAAAAACTTTAGGGGTAATTGGCTTAGGTGCTATTGGAGTAAATGTTGCCAATGCAGCTATTAAATTAGGAATGAAAGTAAAAGGTTATGATCCGTATATTGGCGTAAATGCGGCCTGGGCTTTATCTAAGCATGCTCGTCATGCAGCTTCTTTAGAAGAAATTTATCAAGAATGTGACTATATTACAATCCATGTACCTAGTACTAAAGAAACAAAAGGTTTCATGAACAAAGAAGCATTTGCACAGATGAAAACCGGTGTCAGAATTTTAAATTTTGCTCGTGGTGATTTAGTTAATAATGAAGATTTATTAGCTAATGTTGCAAGCGGTAAAATTAATAAATATATTAGTGATTTCGCTGCACCAGAATTAATTGGACAAGAAAATATTATTATTCTTCCACATTTGGGTGCAAGTACACCAGAATCAGAAGATAATTGTGCAAAGATGGCGGTTGAAGAAGTTTGTGAATATTTAGAAAACGGAAATATCATTAATTCAGTAAACTTCCCAGGAGTCAATCAAGCAAGAATGTCTAAAACAAGATTATGTATTATTAATAAAAATGTTCCTAATATTTTAGCAAATATTTCTAAATTATTTGCTGATCATAATTTGAATATTGAAAATATGGTTAATCGCTCTCGTGGTGAATATGCATATACACTAATTGATACAAATGATGAAGTTCGACCTGATATTATTGAGCGGATTGAGTCGGCAAATGGAATTATTAATGTCCGTGCTATTATTGATTAATAATGATTAAATACTTATCTGATTATAGATAAGTATTTTTTATTTAGTTGATTTTTATAAATAGTTTTATTGACAAAGATTGTAAAATACTGAGGTTTGACATATACTAAAAGTATATAAATTAGTTAAGGGAAAGATATAATGAAAAAAATTAAAAATTTAACTATAGGAAATAAGATTGTAATTGTATCAGTATTACTAGTCATAATAGTTGGTGGAGTAGCAACATATTTTTTAACCCGCTCACCGATAGTCTTTAAAGCGGATATTATCAAAGTCGAGATTAATGATAGTTATGATGTGATGAAAAATATCGCAAGCGTACGCAATGGAAATATTAAAGATGTAAAAGCTGATATTTCTAAAATAGATTATAATAAGTTGGGAAGATATCCAGTAATCTATATATATAAAGATAAAAAATATGAAGCAACGATCGAGATAGTTGATACTAAAAAACCACAGTTTGATGTTGTTGATCTTGATATTGATTTAGGAATGAAAGTTGATCCTGCAAGTATGGCAACAAATATTAATGATGCAACAAAAACTGAAGTTTCTTTTAAAGAAGATTATGATTTTAGTAAAGAGGGAACTGTTGAAGTAATTATTCAGGTTAAGGATAAAGGAAATAATGTAACTGAAAAGAAGGGAAAAGTCAAGGTTACTAAAGATAGTGAGCCACCCCAAATTACAGGGTTAGAGCCTTTGACGATCGTGATAGGGGCAAAAACAGATTATAATAGTGGTGTCAGCATTAGTGATAACCGTGATCCCGAACCAAAATTAACGGTTGATTCTAGTAATGTGAATATTCAAAAAGAGGGAACTTATACACTTATTTATATAGGGATAGATCGTTCTGGAAACAAAATAGAAAAGCAGCGTGAAATTAAAGTAATTGAAAAGAAAGCAATTGGAAGCAATAATCAAACAAGTGATAAAATCGTTTATTTAACTTTTGATGATGGTCCATCAGCTAATACCCAAAAGATTTTAGATATTTTAGATGTTTATGGAGCAAAGGCGACATTCTTTGTTACTGGGAATAATAAACCTTATAATCATTTAATTAAAACTGCTCATGATAAAGGACATACAATAGCGTTGCATACATATAGTCATGACTATAAAACTGTTTATGCTTCACCAGAAGCTTATTTTGACGATTTAACAAAAGTCGGTAATATGGTGAAGGATATAATTGGGTTTGTACCCAAATATGTACGCTTTCCTGGAGGTTCTTCAAATACGGTATCACGTAAATATTGTCCAGGTATTATGACTGTATTGTCAAGGGAATTAATCAATCGCGGTTATCAATATTATGATTGGAATGGCGATTCTACAGATGCTTCAGGAAATAATGTAGCAGTCAGCAAGTTAATTGCTAATGCTACATCAAGCAAAGCAAATAACATTAATATTTTATTTCATGATACAGCTGCCAAATCAACAACTGTTCAGGCTCTACCGGCAATAATTGAAAATTATAAAGCACGTGGTTATCGCTTTGAGGCAATTACAGATAGTTCGTTTGTGCCGCATCAAGGAATTAACAACTAATTTTTGATATATATGATTGGTAATTGACAATTAATTTTGGAAGTGCTATCATAAAATTACAAAGATTGTTACTATTCAATCAGGCTAAACTTTGATGGATATATATTTTTTATATATATTATTTGAGTTTGGCTTTTTCTATGCAAAAAAGGAGGTGTCTTATGATAATTCATAAAATTATTAATAATAATATTGTAAGCTCACTTGACGAAAATCATAATGAAATTATTCTTATGGGAAGAGGTATTGCATATCAAAAATCACGGGGAGAAGTTGTTCTGGATGAAATGATTGAAAAACAATTTTATTTAAAAAATGATAAACAAAACAATCGCTTCCTTGAATTGATTAAGGATATTCCAGTCGATGTTCTTAATGTTACTGATGAAATTATTGATTTTGCACGGAAAGGATTGGATAAAGAGTTGAATGATGGAATATATATAACTCTTACTGATCATATAAACTATGCTATAGAGAGATATTTACAAGGAATTAATGTTCAAAATCCGCTTTTATGGGAGATTAGGCAATTTTATCAAGAGGAATATAAGATCGCAGCAGAAGCTTTGAAAATAATTAACCAAAAATTAATGGTTAATTTATCAGAAGATGAAGTTGGTTTTATTGCTCTACATTTTGTCAATGCTGAACTTAATAGTGAAATGGAAGAAGTAACTCAAATTACCAAAATTATTCAAGAAATACTTAATATTGTGAGATATCATTTGAAGATATCATTTGATGAGGATTCTCTAGACTATCATCGTTTTGTGACACATTTAAAGTTTTTTGCAAAGCGGCTGATGTTTGGTGAAAAAGAAGCTAAAAGAGATGATATATTATTTGACATCGTTATTGAAAGATATCCAGAAGCATTTGAATGTGTAAAAAATATAGAAAAACATGTTCAAAAAATTTATAAAAAAGATTTAAGTCAGGCGGAAAAATTGTATTTAACTTTGCATATTGCAAGATTAAAATATTAGGATTGTTATTGCTTTGGCAAGCTAAACCTAGAATAAAAACATGATTGAATACATGTTTTATTGGCTCCGTGTCAATAGTGGAGGGGCTTAAGAGATAGCGAAAGCTATCTCTTTTCT